>NZ_JALHPM010000200.1:0-11029 GCF_022842525.1 Luteitalea sp. | reverse complement strand
CCGGAACTACCCGCGCGACGCGCGGCGGGACGGCCCAGGCGCGCCAGCCGGCCTGACGGGCGGTGTGGCGGTGGTGGCGACGCGCCGCGCGCTGCGAGCGCCAAGCCCGATGAGCGCGCGCACCGTCTGGTGTGCCTCGACGGCGTGTCGCAGTGGCTGATCCTGCGCGATCTCGTACTGGTTGCGCCGGCCGTCGCGGCGGCGTGTCAGGTAGCCAGCGCCCTCGAGGTCGGCAATGATGCGCTGGACGGCCCGCTCGGTCACGCCGACCAGGACCGCCACGTCGCGCAGGCGCAAGGCGGGGCTTCTCGCCAGACACAACAGCACGTGCGCGTGGTTCGTCAGGAAGGTCCACCGCGCGGTCCGCGTTTCGTTCTGGCCCATGCCCAGAGAGTACACGTAAAGTTACGTCTTGTAAAACGCGATACCCGTATCGTGTAGAATTAGTCAGATGTCGACATCGCCCGCGTCCGCTCCCGTCCCGACCGTCGACGCCAACACCCTGCGAACGGTTGTCCACTACCTCGCCGATGTCCACGGCGTCGAGGTCAGCCCGACCGCGCTCGATGCGACGGTCAGGCGGCTCGGCCACAGCCGGGGGATGCAGTCGACGATCCAGGCGCTGGCCAGTGAGGCGGGGCTCATCACGACCGCCGTGCGCCGGCCGCTCAGCGAGGTGCTGACCGACGCCGACCCGGCCTATCCGTGGGTGGCGTTGCGGCAGGGCCCCGACGGCCAGGCCGAAGCCATCGCCGTGCTCGCCGCCGCGCGCGGCGGCGCCCTCGTGGCGGTGCCGGGTTCACAGGCACGTGCGGCGCGCTGGAGCATCCGCAGTGTGGTCGAGTGGCTGGGCGTCACCGACGCCGACGTGCCGGTCGAGTGGATCATGACCGAGCCCGCCGCGCCGCTGTCGCCGATGCGATCGCGGGATGGCGCGCCGCCGCTCCATCCGTACGCGCGCCTGCGGGCGCTGCTCGAAGCAGAGCGACGGACCTTGTGGGTCGCCGTCATCTACTCGGTGGTCATCGCCCTGCTGGCGCTGGTCGTGCCGATTGCCGTCCAGTCGCTCGTCAACACGATTGCGTTCGGTTCGGTCCTGCAACCGCTCGTCGTGCTGACGCTCGTGGTGTTCGTGGCCCTGGGCTTCTCGACGGTGATGAACGCGCTGCGCGCCGGCGTCGTCGAGATCATCCAGCGCAGCATCTTCGCCCGGGTCGCCACCGACGTGACGTGGCGGCTGCTGCGGGTGCGCGTCAGCGCCTTCGACCGCTATCACGGTCCGGAACTGGTGAACCGTTTCTTCGACACCATCACCATTCAGAAGTCGGCGGCGCTGCTGCTCATCGATGGCCTGAGCATTCTCATGCAGACGGTCATCGGCATGGTGCTGCTGGCGCTCTACCACCCGTGGCTGCTGGCCTTCGACGTGCTGCTCGTCGTGGCGATGGGCGTCATCATCTTCGTGCTCGGGCGCGGGGCGCTGGCCACGAGCATGAATGAATCGAAGGCGAAGTACGCCCTGGTGGCGTGGCTGGAGCAGCTGGCCGCCCACCTGGTGACGTTCAAGTCGGCCGGCGCGGCCGACTATGCCGTCGAACGCTCACATCGCCTGCTGGAAGACTATCTGGCGTACCGCAAGAAGCACTTCCGCATTCTGGTCAGGCAGATCGTCGGTTCGTTCGCGCTGCAGGCGGTCGCCAGTTCGGCGCTCCTCGGGATCGGCGGCTGGCTGGTCATCAACCGGCAGCTGACGCTCGGCCAGCTCGTGGCCAGCGAACTCATCGTCGCCGGCATGCTGAGCGCGTTCACCAAGTTCGGCAAGCAGCTCGAGGTGTTCTACGACCTGTGCGCGGCAATAGACAAGCTCGGCGTGCTCGTCGATCTGCCGCTCGAACGGATGGGTGGTGCGGCCGAAACGGCGTCGAGCAGCCCGATGACCGTGTCCCTGCGCGACGTCCAGGTGAAGTACGACGACGGCACACGCGCCGCCCTGGCCATTCGCTCGTGGGACATCCCGGCCGGCGCCAGAGTCGGCGTGACCGGGCCGAACGGCGCCGGCAAGAGTACGCTTGCCGACCTGATGTTCGGGCTGCGCGAGCAGGTCACGGGGTCGATCCGGATCGACGGCATTGACGTGCGGTCGCTGCCGCTGCGCAGCCTGCGCCGCGACGTCGCCCTCGTGCGCGCCGTCGAGCTGTTCCCCGGCACCGTGCTCGAAAACCTCCAGCTCGGTCGTGACGACCTGAGCTACGCCGACGTCAGCCGGGCACTCGAAGACGTCGGTCTGCTCGAGGAGCTGCTGGCGCTGCCCAAGGGGCTCGACACCGAACTGCATCCGCACGGGCGGCCGCTGTCGTACCGCCAGGCGTGCCGCCTCATGGTGGCACGCGCCATCGTCGGGCGGCCGCGGCTCATCATCATCGACGGCGCGCTCGACCAGATCGACCGCCGTGAAGACGACCAGCGGCTGGTGTCGGTGTTGTTCGCCGACAGCGCGCCGTGGACACTGGTGTGCGTGACCGATCGCCCGGACCTGCTCGCCGCATGCTCGCGGGTGGTGCTCCTGAAGGATGGCGAGGTCCGCGACGCCGCCAGAGAGGATTTCTCGAGATGAGCGCCCAGGACCCTTCCCCGTCAGGCTGGCAGATGAATCAGCGCCTGGCACTCCACAACGTGCAGGCCCCGCGGTCGGCGCGTCTGCTGGCGCGCCTGCTGGTCGGCCTGCTGGTCGTCGTCATCGTCTTCCTCGTGGTGACGCCGTGGCAGCAGAACATCCCCGGGAGCGGCCGCGTCATCGCCTTCAGTCCCGAAGAACGGCTGCAGCAGGTCGAAGCGGTCATCGACGGACGGATCGTGAAGTGGCATGTCGTCGAAGGCAGCACGGTGCGCCGCGGCGATCCGATCGTCGAACTGACCGACAACGACCCGGCGATTCTCGACCGCCTGGGCGAGGAGCGGAACCAGAACCTGCGGACGATCGAGCAGAGCCAGTCTCGCGCCGGATCGCTCGACGACCGGGTGGCGAGTCTCATCGACACGCTGACGAGCAGCGTGGAGGCCGCGGCGCTGCGGGAGCAGATGGGGCGCGACCGCGTGGTCGCCGCCGAGCAGGGGCTGACGGCGGCGCGGGCCGCCAAGATCACCGCTGACCTGAACATCGACCGGCAGCGGTCGCTGATGACCAAGGGGTTGACATCGACCCGGGGCGTGGAGCTGGCGGAGCTCGAGGCGGCCACACGCACGGCGGAAGTCGAGCGGGCGGTGGCGACGCTCAACGCCGCCCGCAACGAAGCCGCGTCGCTCAAGGCCGAACTGGTCCGCACCCGCGCCGACGCCGACGCCCGCGTGGAGGAGGCCCGCGCCGCCCGCGCCTCGGCCGAGAGCGACGTCGCCAAGTCGCGGGCCGAACTGGCCAAGCTGGATGTGCGCGTGGCCCGTCAGCGCACGCAGCAGGTCACGGCGCCGATCGACGGCACGGTCCTGCGGGTGCTGGCCCGCCAGAGCGGCGAGTTGCTGAAGGCCGGCGCGCCGCTGGCCGTCATCGTCCCGTCGTCCAAGAAGGACGTCGTCGAGCTGTGGGTCGATGGCAACGACATGCCGATGCTGGCGGTGGGCAACCCGGCCAGACTGCAGTTCGAGGGCTGGCCGGCCCTGCAGTTCTCGGGCTGGCCGTCGATCGCGGTCGGCACCTTCGGCGGACGCGTGCTGCTCATCGACCCGACCGATAACGGCAAGGGCAGGTTCCGGGTGCTGGTCGAGCCAGACCCGAACGACGACCCGTGGCCCTCGCGACGCTTTCTGCGGCAGGGCGTCCGCACCAACGGCTGGGTGCTGCTGAACATCGTGCCTATCGGGTACGAGCTGTGGCGGCAGTTCAACGGCTTCCCGCCGGTCGTGGCACTCGACGAACCCTCCGCCACCGGCTTCGATCCTGCCGGCAAGGACTCGGCGGGCGACGATGGTGCCGCGGACAAGGGCGACGAGAAGTGATGCCCCGCCAGTTGCTGCCGTCCGCTCTGATGGTCGCCGCCGTGGTCGCCGCCGCCACGTCCGCCTGGGCGCAGCCGGCGTCGCAGGCGGCCCAGCCGCTGACGCGAACCGAACTGCTCGGCGCGGTCGAACGCGCGCTGCCGCTGCTCGAGCGCGCGCGGCAGGATGTGGCGATCGCCGAAGGCGAACTGCGGGAGGCCCGGGGCGCCTTCGACCTGTCCTTCAAGGCGTCGGCCACCACGGTGCGCGGCTTCTACGACAGCGAACGTGTGTCCGGCAGGCTCGAACAGCCGCTGGCCACGCTTGGCATCACGACCTACGGCGGGTATCGACTCGGCCGCGGCGTCTTCGCCCCGTACGACGGCAAGTCGGGGACGCTCTCGGAAGGCGAGTTCAGCGGCGGGCTGAACCTGCCGTTGCTCCGCAACCGCGCCACCGACGCACGGCGCGCGGCGCAACAGGTGACGGAACTCGGCGTCGAGGTGGCCTCCCGCGGCCTCGACAAAGCCCGTCTCAGCTACTTCAAGCAGGCGCTGTCTGAGTACTGGGACTGGGTCGGCGCCGGCCAGCAGACGCGGGTGGCGCGGGATCTGCTCGCACTGGCCGAGGCGCGTGACCAGCAGCTGGCAGATGCCATCGCGCTCGGGCAGATTCCGCCCGTCGAACGCACCGACAACCGCCGCGCCATTCTGCAACGCCGTTCGGCGCTTTTTCTTGCCGAGCGGCAGTTGCAGATGAAGGCCATCGACCTCTCGCTGTTCCTCCGGGCCATCGACGGCAGCCCCGAACGCCCGGGCGAGCAGCGGCTGCCCGAACTGCCCGGACCGTCAGGACAGACCGAACCGGATGAAGTCGAGTCCATCCGGCGGGCCCTCGAACGGCGACCCGAACTGATGGCGCTGCGTCTGAAACGCCAGCAGCAGGAAGCCGAGCTGCGCCTGGCCGAGAACACGGTGCTGCCAACGCTCGACCTCTTCTCGGAACTGTCGCGCGACGTCGGCAGCGGGCCGGCCAGCCGGGCCGGTGAAGGCTTCGAGGCAGGCGTGATCTTCCAGGTGCCGTTCCAGCGCCGTAAAGCCACGGGCAAGGTTCTGCAGGTGCGCGGCAAACTGGCGACGGTGGATCAAGACCTGCGCTGGGCCGAGGATGAGATACGCGCCGAGGTCCAGGACGCGATAAGCGCCCTGCGCGCTGCCCGCGTGGTGCTCGACGTCGTCACCGAAGAGCTGACGGTGGCCCGCGAACTGGAGTCACTCGAACGCGACCGGTTCACGCTCGGCGACTCCACCCAGTTCCTGGTGAACCTGCGCGAAGTCGCCACCGCCGACGCCGCGCTGCGCGAGGTCCGGGCCCGCGCCGACCAGCAAAAGGCGCTGGTTGCCGTCGAGGCGGCCACCGGACAACTGCTCGACGCCGGCCCCCGCCCGTAGGCCTCGCCGACACGTCGGCGCTCCCGGCCTGCCCCCCCGGCAGAGCCTCGTTTCCTCACCCTGCCCGGGGGCGAGGCGCCCCTGCCGTAGGTGGCGAATCCTTGCACGCCAAGACATCTCATGATAAATAGGCTCGGCTCGACCGGCCTCGTCGGCACTCTGGGGTTCGCGCCCCCCGTGGTGCCGAGGGTGGAGGGCACGCACGGCTCAGGGAGGAGTTCGCTGTCCTGCGGCTCCCCACCGTTCGACCCGTCTCAAGGAGTGTGGCATGGCAAGGCGTCTGAAGGCGTTCTTCGCATGTGTCGCGTTCGCGTTGGCCGTTCCGGCCGTTGCGTTCGCGCAGAGTTCGTTCACGGGCACGGTCAAGGACACGAGTGGCGCGGTGTTGCCGGGCGTGACAGTCGAAGCGGCCAGTCCGGTGCTCATCGAAGGCAGCAAATCCGACATCACTGACGCGAACGGGCAGTACCGCCTGGTCGACCTGCGTCCCGGCGTCTACACGGTGAGCTTCACGCTCCCCGGCTTCAAGACCACGCGGCAGGAAAAAGTGGAACTGCGCGCCGACTTCACCGGCACACTGAACGCCACCCTCGAAGTGGGCGAACTGCAGGAGGCCATCACGGTCACCGGCGCCTCGCCCACCGTCGACGTCTCGAGCAACGCGAAGGTCGAAGTCATGACCGCCGAAATCCTCGAGCAGGTGCCGACGGGCCGCTCGATTCAGGCGCTGGCGCAGCTCGTGAGCGGCGTCTCGCTGAACGTGCCCGACGTCGGCGGCTCACGCGGCATGCAGCAGACCTACATGTCGACGCGCGGTCTCACCTCTGCCAACAACATCGTGACGGTCGATGGCCTGATGGTGAACGGCCTCGACGGCGACGGCGCCGTGCAGCAGTACTTCAACCAGGCGATGATGGAAGAGATGTCGTATCAGACCAGCGGTGCTGGTGCTGATGTGTCGCCCGGCGGCGTCCGCATGAACATCGTGCCCAAGGACGGCGGCAACCGCTTCGCCGGCAACTTCTTCGGGTCGTGGAACGACAAGGCGCTCCAGAGCAAGAACCTGACCGACGACATCGTCGCGCGCGGTCTGCGCACCGGCGGCGGCGTCGACCGCATCTACGACTTCAACCTGGCCATCGGTGGTCCGATCAAGAAGGACAAGCTGTGGTTCTTCACCTCGGGCCGCATGTGGGCGGTGGACGCCCCGGTGCAGGACGTGCTGGTCGTGCCCGATGGCATCCCTTACCGCACCGGCATCGCCCAGTGCCGCAGTGGTGCCATCGCCTGCGAAACCGGCATCGACGACCAGAGCATCGAGAGCGCCATGCTTCGTCTGACCTGGCAGATCACGCCGAAGCACAAATTCGGCGTCTATTACGACGAGATCAACAAGTTCCGCGGCCACGGCATGAACTCCGGCGACGACTACAACACGGCGTCGCAGATATGGACCTCGCCCAAGTACAACTCTTTCGCGGCCAAGTACACCGGCACGCTCAGCAACCAGTTGCTGGCCGAGGCCGGCTACTCGTTCAACTACGAGCAGTACGTCATCACCAACCAACCCGGCGTGAACAAGGCGCCGTTCACGCCCGAGTGGTACGCGGGCGCCAGCCGGCGCGACCAGAACGTCGTGGCGCTCACGAGCGGGCTCGCCAACTGGGGCGGTCGCTACCCCGATCGCTTCAACATGCTCGGCGCCCTCAGCTACATCACCGGGTCTCACAACGTGAAGGCCGGCGTGCAGTACAACTTCGGCCCCTACGTCAACACGCGTGAGACCAACGCCGACCTGCAGCAGGTCTACGCCGGCACGGCGGCGGCGCCGTTCACCAACCCGGTCTCGGTGACGGTCTACAACACGCCGCTGCGCTTCAAGGAGCGGCTGGTCGCCGACGTCGGCGTCTTCGTGCAGGACTCCTGGGCCCTGAAGCGTTTCACGATCAACACCGGCCTGCGCTGGGAGTATCTGGCGCACGAGGTGTCAGAACAGGCCTCGGGTAACGGCCGCTTCGTCGATGCCCGCCAGTTCGACGCGATCCCGATGCCCACGTGGAAGGACTTCGCGCCGCGCATCGGTGTGATCTACGACGTGTTCGGCAACTCCAAGACGGCTCTCAAGGCGAGCTTCAACCGCTACAACGAGTCGCGGACGACGCAGTTCGCCACCAAGTACAACCCGCTGGCGCTGACGACGGCGAGCCTGACGTGGCAGGATCTCAACGGCGACGACATCGCCCAGGGCGAACGCGGCTGCACGTTCCTCACGCCTGGCTGCGAGATCAACCTGGGCCAGCTGCCCGCCAACTTCGGCACGCGCTCGCTGGCTACGGTGGACCCCGACTTCCAGCGCACCTACAACCTCGAGTTCACGACCGGCATCCAGCACGAGCTGCTGCCGCGTGTCTCGGTGGCCGCCACCTACTACCGCCGGCAGTTCTACGACCTGCCGGTGAGCGACAACCTGCTGCGCACCAGGGAGAGCTACCGCGCGGTCGATGTGGTGAGCCCGCTCGACGGCTCGATCTTCCAGGCGTACACGCTGCTGACCCCGGAGCTGCTGCGGGCCGTGCAGGACTTCGACACCAACGCCGGGTCCGACCGCAAGCAGATCTACAACGGCGCCGACTTCACCTTCAACGCCCGGCTGCCGCGCGGCGGCACGCTCTTCGGCGGCTTCACGATCGAACGCACGCTGCGGGTGACGTGCGACGAGCCGGACGACCCGAACTTCCTCCGCTTCTGCGACGACCGCGAGAACGACATCCCGTGGCTCCCGCAGTTCAAGTTCGCCGGCACCTACCCGCTCGTGTGGGGCATCCAGGCCAGCGCGTCGTTCCAGAGCATGAACGGCCGACCGATCGGCGGCTTCAGCGGCACCACGGCCGCCGCGGACCGCAACCGCATCGTCGGGCCGGGATACGGCGACGTCGGCAGCCCCATCGGCACGCGGTGGCTCATCAACCGCGGCCAGACCTACCCGGCCAACTGCCTGGCCCCGTGCACACCGGGGGCCGTGATCATCCCAGGGATGCAGGAAGCGCAGCTGATCCTGCCGCTCAGGCCCGGCGGCCAGGAACTGCTCGACCGCATCAACCAGCTCGATTTCTCGCTGGCCAAGTGGTTCGACGTCGGTGCGAACCGCCGCGTGCAGTTGCAGCTCGACGCCTTCAACATCACGAACGCGAATCCCGTGCTCGGTATTCGCTCGGTGAACTTCGGCACGGCGGCGTACAACCAGGTGAACAGCATCCTCAACCCGCGTATTCTCCGCCTCGGCGTGCAGATGAAGTTCTAGCGACAGACGCCGCAGCATCCCCGGGCGCCGTGTGGGGAAGCCCCCCGCGCGGCGCCCGTGTCACGTACGCTGGAGCCGGCGCGCCGGCCGTGCGATCGCGCCTACAATACCGGCATGGAATGGCTGAACTACCACCATCTGCTGTACTTCTGGACGGTCGTCCGGGAAGGCAGCATCTCGAAGGCCGCCGTCCACCTCCGCCTGGCCCAGCCTACGGTCAGCGCCCAGGTACGACAGTTCGAACACGCGCTCGGCGAAACGCTGCTGGAACGGCGCGGCCGCCAGGTGGCGGTGACCGAAGTCGGACGGCTCGTCTACCGCTACGCGGATGAAATCTTTGGACTGGGCCGCGAGCTGCAGGAGACGCTCAAGGGCCGGCCAACGGGACGGGCACCGCGCCTGCGGGTGGGCGTCGCCAACGCGGTGCCGAAGCTCATCGTCTACCGCCTGCTGCGGCCGGCCATCGAGGGCGAGACGCCCATCCACGTGATGTGCCACGAAGGTCAGCCCGAGGTGCTGGTGGCGCAACTGGCGACGCACACGCTCGATGTCGTCATCAGCGACATGCCGGCCCCGGCCAATGCCAACGTCAAGGTGTTCTCGCATCTGCTCGGCGAGTCGGACACCTCGTTCTTCGCCACGCCGGAACTGGCCAGGCGGCTGAAGCGCGGCTTCCCGCAGTCGCTGCACCAGGCGCCGATGCTGCTGCCGATGCCGGCCACCGAACTGCGGCGCACGCTCGATCAGTGGTTCCAGTCGCTGCGCATCTTGCCGGCCATCGTCGGCGAGTTCGAGGACTCAGCGCTGCTCAAGGCCTTCGGCGAGTCGGGACGCGCGGTGTTTCCCGCACCATCGGCGATCGCGCCCGAAGTCTGCCGGCACTACGGCGTGACGGTGGTGGGCGAAACGCCGGCGGTGCGCGAGCGCTACTACGCGATCTCCGCCGAGCGGCGCGTGACACACCCCGGCGTCGTGGCGCTCTCGGCCACCGCGCGCGTGGACCTGTTCGCGGCTCACCACGCCGCCAGCGCACGGCGCACTCAGCGCCCGCGGGCGCGCACGAAGGCGTCGTAGTCGGCGGGCGTGTCGATGTCGGCGAGCACGCCGGGGTCGTCCACGGTCACATCGACCAGGGCGGCGCTCCAGCGCGCGATGACGGCCTTGGCCCCCACCTCGAGGGGCGCGTGGCGCAGATCGGCGAACGTCACGCGGTCGAAGATCACCGGATGCCCGTGACGGTCGCCGATGGCCGGACGCACGATCGGCGCCCGCGTGTGCTCCCAGGTCTCGATGAGCCGGCGTACCGTGGCCGGCCGCACGAGAGGACAATCGACGAGCGCGACGATCATCGCCTCGAGTGCCGGGACGTCGATGGCGTCGAGCCCGGCGCGCAGGGACGACAGCTGACCGGCGGCCCACCCGGCATGCACGACCACGCGCACGTCCTCCAGGCCCGCCACGGCCGCGGTGACGGCCTCGGGGTGTGCTCCCGCCACCACGGTCACGCCGGCGACGCCGGACGCTCTCAACGCCTCTACGGCCGCAGCCGCGAAGGTCAGGCCATCGGGCGACACCCGCAGCCCGGCCTTGGGGGACCCCATCCGTGTGGAGGCACCGGCCGCGAGGAGGATGGCACGCAACATGTTGCGTATCGTGCCATGTCTGCCGTGTGCTGCTGGCCTTGACTTGCCCAGTGGCCGTGCCTACACTGCCCGAACCTTCCGGGTCAGCGCCACGGCCCGTCAGGGGGCCGATCGCACCTGATGATCCGGCTGGTATAGCCGGGCCCCGCGTTGGACAATTACGGGTGACGCGAGCCCGCGTTCAATTCGGAGGGCACCGACATGCAGCAGGGAACAATCGCTCGGCTCTTGATCGACAAGGGCTTTGGATTCATCCGCGACGAAGCCGGACTGGAACATTTCTTCCACCGCAGCGCCGTGCGCGGCGCGGTGTTCGAACTGCTGCGCGAAGGTCAGCGCGTGGAGTTCGTGACCGAAGAGTCGCAGAAGGGTCCGCGGGCCGCCGACGTGCGGCTCATCGAGAACTGATCGCCGTTCGCTCGCCTTGCCCGGCCTCCGTCTCAGCGAGGCCGGGGTCCTTCCCCTCCCCACTCAGCCTGCGCGTCGTCGCTGCACGCACCCGGCGTGTGCCCGCGAGCGCGAGTCGTGCCCGGCCAGGCGAGCCCGAAGGGCGACGCCGCCGCGCGTGACTCCCAGACGCGTCGGCGCCAACCGCGCAGGCGTGAGGCGCACACTCCGGAGTCGTGCCCGACACGCGAGGCCGCAGGCCGACGCGTGAGTGCCTG
>NZ_JALHPM010000199.1:0-11113 GCF_022842525.1 Luteitalea sp. | reverse complement strand
GGCCGGCGCGCCGGGTGCGCGGCGGTGGCCACGCTGGCGGCGGCCGCGAAGGCCGTGGTCCCGCCAGGGCGTACGACGTTCGTGCTCAGCGCGCAGGAGGTCTTCTCCTGGGTGGGCCTGTCGTCCCTCATCGCACGCGGGGGACCTGTCGATCGGGTGACGATCCTCGCGCCGGGCGAGGACGCCCGGGCCGATGTGGACAGGGCCACGAGCACCCTCGGCTCCGCCGCGGGAGGACTCGGTGTCGTCGGCCCCCGAACGGTCCGTTGGCTGGCACCGGCCGTGCTGCAGGCGGGCTCTCACATGGAAGTGGTGACCGCGGCGGAGGCGGCGTGGCTGCTGCAGACGGCGGCGACGGCCACTGGCATTCGTGTCGGGCCCGACACGGCGTGGGTGGCGGCACCGCCGCGTGCCTCGCTGCGGGTCGCGCACACGGACGAGGCACGCTCGGCCTCGGCTGCCGCGCTGACCGATCTGGTCGAGCGTCACGCGGTCTCCGCTCACGAGTGGTCCGTGCGTCGGGCCGTGCTCGAGGCGTTGCCGGCCTGGGCGCGTGCACGCGCGTCGGTCGACGATATCGGCAATGTCACGGTGTCGGCCGGATCGGGCGACGGTGCCACGGTGTTCATGGCCCACATGGACGAAGTGGGGTACGTCATCGAGTCCATTGCCGGCGATGGGACGGTGACGCTGACCGCACAGGGCGGTGTGTCCGCCTCCGCCTGGGAGGGCCAGACGGCCCTCGTACACTTCGACCCGCCGGGTGCACCGAGCACCACGACCGGGACGGGCCTCCAGGAGTCGCGCTGGGTGGCGTTGTCGCTGGCCGCGGCGGCGCCGTCGCCGCTCAAAGGGGTCTTCCGGATCCGTTCGTCGGCCGAGCAGAAGACGCCCGCCGTGGCGCAGGCCTGGTTCGGTCTGGACGCCGCTGGCCTGGCGGCGCGCGGCGTGACGGTGGGATTGCAGGTCACCAGCCACAAGGAAGGGCTCCGACTCGGGCGCACGCGCTACACGGCGCGAGCGCTCGACGACCGCGCCGGCACGGTGGCCCTGCTGCGCGCCATCAACGCCATCGACCCGACGCAGCTTCCCGGCAAGGTCTACTTCGTCTGGTCGGTGCACGAGGAAGGCGGCCTGTTCGGGGCCGCGGCCGTGGCCCGCCGACTCGGGGCCACCACGACGCGCATCTACTCGATCGATACGTTCGTCTCCTCCGACACGCCGCTGGAGCGTCGTCACTTCGCCTACGCGCCGCTGGGGCAGGGACCCGTGCTGCGGGCGATCGAGAGCTCCAGCGTGTCTCCCGAGCACGAGCGGGAGCGGACGCGCCGCGCTGCCGCGTCCGCCGGTATCGCGATCCAGACGGGGCTGACGCAGGGCGGCACCGACGGCACCACGTTCACCTTCTGGGGCGCGCCGAATCAGGGGCTGTCGTGGCCCGGCCGCTACAGTCACTCGCCCGGTGAGGTGCTGGATCTGCGCGACCTCGACGCGCTGGGTCGACTGATCGCCGCGCTGGCCACGGCTCGCTGAGCCGTCAGCGCGACGACGACGCCAGCGCGCCGCCGAAGAAGCGGAGCGTGTCCTCGAGGTGCGCCTCCCAGTAGGCCCACTCGTGGGCCCCTGGAAACTCCTCGTAGGTGTGCGGGATGCGTCGGTCGTTCAGCGCCGCATGGAGCGCGCGGTTCGCGTCGATCAGCGGGTCGTCGAGGCCGCAGTCGAAGCGGAGTGGCGGCAACGCCGCGCCGGCGCCGACGATCGCATCGAGCACCGAGGTGTCAGACGGCGCGAAGCCGAGCGACGCGGTGTCTTCCTCGATGAACGCCGACATCTGGACCGCGTCCGTGATCGACGAGTGCCCCGAGATGGCGCGGAAGCGCCTCGCGTGTCGCGCGCCGATCCTGAGCGCTCCGAAGCCACCCATCGAGAGGCCCGCGATGCACAGGGGGGTCGTCTCGAGGACGCCTGGAAGGGCCAGACGCGCCGCCGCGGGCACATCCTCGACGATCCACCGCTCGTAGTCGGTCCCGTCGGCGTGGCGCGCGTAGCCGGTGCCATCCCCACGAAGTCCATCGCTCGGCATGGCCAGCGCGACCGGCGGGATCTGTCCGGCGGCACACAGGCGGGCGGCTGTCCGGTGCGCTCCGCCGCGCAGGGCCCAGCCCCAGTGACTGCCGTAGACGCCGTGCAGGAGGACGACGAGCGCCGTGGGGACCTGACCGGTCGGTGCCCAGAGAGTGATGTCGCCCCGCCCTCGCAGCGCGGTGCTCTTGACGGCCACGTGACGCAGGCCGTCCATCTCGAAGCGCGGGTCGGAGATGTCGATGGTGCGAAACACGATGGGGCGTCAGCCTTCCGTCACGCGTTGGCGAGCACGCGCCTGATGGCGTCCCGCAGGGTCGGGTCGATGCGGCGGTCGCTGAACGCCATGCTCACTTCGTAGCCGCCGCACTCGTACTCGCCGGCCGTCGGGATGTACCACGGGCCGCCGTCGCCGTACGCGGCCGTCGCGAGCAGACGGCCTGGCACCATGGCCTGCGCGGCCAACTGATACTCGACGAACGCCTCGGCAGGCAGATGCAGCAGACCGAGGTCGTTGACGCGCAGGCTGCTGATCACGATGGGCAGGCCGGACGCGATGCGCTCGAGCCACGCCAACTGGAACGCCGGGCGATTGCGATTGACGATCGTGTTGGTGGGCGTGGCGATGTCGCGAGCCAGCGCCGCCGCATCGAGGAACGGATTGGCCAGCGGCGTGATGTCGATCGACGTCCACGACACGGCGGCGATCGGCACCGGGCGCAGGTGCGTCAGGCCAGCGGCGAGCGCCTCGTGCAGACGTCCCGTCAGCACCTCGCGCATGGCCGGGCTGCCATCGTTGTACTTGCCGGCCGTCACGTTGCCGGCGCAGCCCGTGAAGTACAGGTGGGCACAGGTCGGGTCGGCGGCCTGCAGCCGCTTGCGTGCCAGCCCGGCGAAGTCGCTCGAGACGCGCCCGTCGCCGTAGTAGCTCATCGGATGCGTCGCGTAGTAGTGCAGAGCGGCCACTCTCTCGGTACCGTCGTAGAACGCGACGGTCTTCGCGTCCGGATCGATCAGACCTTCGGGCATCGCCCGCAGTGCGGCATCGCGCGTCGCGCTGCCACGCATGGCGACGACCTGGTTGGCCGCGTCGCGCGCGACGCGACGATTGGACGCGATCTTGTCGACCCGTGTGGACGTCCCCGCCACGTGGGTGATGCGGCGAGCCCGCGGGATCGCTGCCGAGACGGCCGCGTGCGCCCGCTGCAGGCACTCGGCGAAGAACGCCGGCGCGATCACGTGCGGCAGGCCCGGGTACGCCGCGACGATGCGCTGGGTGTCGAGGCACGCAAACGGCGCGTTGTGCTGATGTACGACGTGCAGCGCCACCCGATCGGGGGTGGTGCCCGCGGCCTCGGCCAGTGCCTGTCGCCAGTGCAGGTGCGCGACGTTGAGCAGGCCGGTCCAGTCCACGGCACACAGGACGATGGGCGCGCCGGCGCCGAGCAGCACGACGCCATTGGCTTCCAGCGGGTCGTCCACGGCGACCACGCTGGTGATCCAGCCGCCGCAGAGGGCATGGCCGACGGGTGGCGTGACGTCGAAGCGGAACGTGGCCAGACGAAGCGCGCCGACCGCGCGGGTCGCGTCCGCCCGGAGGCTCTCCGGCACGGTCGTCCAGGCGGCCCAGGCGGCGGAGGCACCTGACGCGGCCGTGCGGGCGAAGTCACGGCGGGAGAGCCGCCCCTGCGATGTGGTCCTCATCGTGCGCGCATCTTAGCGGATGCGCTCGTGGTCGAAGACGATGACGCCCTTGGCGTTGGCGCCCGTCAGCATGTCCTCCAGGGCCGCACCCAACTGATCGAGGTGATACGTCCGGGTCACCAGCGCATCGAGGTGCAGGTCGCCCTCCAGGTAGTGGCGGAAGATCCACGGGAAGTCACGGGCCGGCTGACAGCTGCCGTAGAGCGGCGTCACGTAGCGCTTGTTCCACATGAACCACGGCATCGGCACCGTCACGGGGTCGTTGATGCCGCTGACCTGCAGGGCGAGCCCGCCGTCGCGCACGAGGAGCAGTGGCACGAAGGCGAGCGCCGGCACGCTCGTGGCCTCGAAGGCGTAGTCGGCGCCGCGTCCACCGGTGCGCACGCGCACGGACTCGACCGCGTCGCGCAGCTCGGGGTCGTCGCGCCGCGCCTCGATGATGTCGGTCGCGCCGAGCGCGCGGGCCCGCGCGAGTGCGGCAGGATTGGTGTCGATGGCGACGATGGGCGTCGCACCGGCGATGCGTGCCGCCTGGACGATGTTCAGGCCGACGCCGCCGCAGCCGAGCACCGCCACGCTCTCGCCGGTGCGTACCTGCGCGACGTTGATCACGGAGCCGACACCGGTCATCACGCCGCAGCCGCTGATGGCGGCGACCGGAAAGGGCACCGCGTCGGGCATCGGCGTGACGGCCTCCTTGCGCACCAGCGCCAGGCCAGACAGCGTGCCGATGTTGAAGGACCGGTCAACGGGACGGCCTCGCCACGTCGTGCCGTCGGCATGGGCATGCCCGCGCGACGGCTCCATCACGTGTGCCGGTCGACTCGTCTCGCAGAGGACGGTGTCGCCACGCTGGCACTGGAAGCAGGTGCCGCACGGAATGCACCAGTTGAGCACGACACGATCGCCAGGCGCGACGTGCGTCACGCCCGGCCCCACCTGGCGCACGACGCCGGCGCCTTCGTGGCCCATCACCAGTGGCCGCTTCCACGACAGCGACGCGTGATCGGTGTGGCAGATGCCGGCCGCGCGGATCTCCACGAGCACTTCGTCGGCGATAGGCGCCGCCACCTCGATGTCCTCGATGCTGAAGCCACCAGCCCCATCGGCGATCGCGGCCCGGGTCGTCGTCATCATCGGGTGCGCAGGAAGGCGATGACGTCGGCGACGTCCTGAGCGGTCATGCCGAGTTCGCTGGCGCTCATCATGATCGAGCGGGGCAGCCGCTCGCGTGCCTTGACGCGGTCGAGCGGGATGACCTGGGTGGCGCCGCCCATGCTGCGCATCATCAGCGGGTCGCCGTCCTTGATCAGCAGGCCCTGGATCGTCAGTCCGTCCCTGGTGCGGACGGTCGTGCCGGCGTACCCATGCGCGATGCCGGCATCGGGATCGACGATGGCCGTGGTGATCGCGTCGAAGGTCTTGCCGCGCGTCCATCCATCGAGCGCCGGGCCGACATCGGCGCCGACGCCGCCGAGTGCGTGACACCCCACGCAGCGCGTGAACCCCTCCCGGCCACGGGTGGCATCACCCTGGAGCGCGGTCACGTCGGGCACTCGAAGGGACACGCTGGCGGACGCGCGCGGGGGCAGTTCGGCAGCGGTCAGGGTCAGCGTGTCGGGGTCGTAGATGCCGCGACGCTCGAGGGTCGGCCGCAGGTCGTGGTCGGCCCAGTCGTTCGACAGACGATTGAGCACCCACCATGTGGCGGGTTCCTTCAACGGGCCCGGCGTGGCCGCCAGCTCGATCATCTCCGTGGACGCGGCGCGCGTGTCGATGAACGCGAGCGCGTCCATGGCGCGCCGACGCTGGTCCAGGGGCAGTCGCGACGACCCGGCGCGTCGGGCGAAGGCGTCGATGGACGCCGGCACGTGCAGCCGCCAGGCGATCCAGGCGAAGGCCGGCGACCACGCCAGCGCATCGCCGCGTCCCAGATCGCGGCGGAGTCGGTCGTACAGGGCCGACTCCTTGCCCGTGGCGCCCGTCCCCAGGGCCTCGAGGTAGCTGCGGTCGACGCCGTCGAAGCGAGCGGCGACGTCGTGCAGGATCGGCAGGGCCTCGCTGGCGGGGCGGTCGCGCATCGACAGGGCGACTTCCCGTCGCACGCCGGCATCGCTGTCGCGTGCCAGGCGGGCGGCCACCGGGAGCACGTCGAGCCCGGCCCGTCGCATGGCCCGGAATGCCGCGATGCGCAGCGCCGGATCGGGCAGGTCGGCCGGGTCGCCGACGCGCCGCTGACCGTCCGGCCCGAGCTGGGAGAGGAGGTAGAGGGCGCGGCCCCGAATGTACGGGTCGGGATCGGCCAGCAGTGCGGCAACGGGATCCACGGCCGATGCGCCACGCGCCTTGAGGCCCATGAAGCCGATGGCGCGGACGTTGATCGCCGGCGAGCGCAACGCCGTCACGAGGCCGTCGAGCGTGGACGCGTCGAATCGCGGTGGTCGCGACACGAAGCCCTTCGGAGCGATGCGGTAGATCGCGCCTGACGTCGCGTCGTCCAGATCCTGATGGAAGCCGATGATCGGGTCGATCCAGTCGCTGACGTAGATGGCGCCGTCGGCGCCGACCACCACGTCGGACGGGCGGAACAGCGTGGAGATCTCGGCCGTCGTCGACCCTGGCCCGCCGCTGAAGTCGGTGCCGGCCCACTGGCTTTCGACATTGGAGGCCATGAAGTCGCGGCGGCCGTCCAGCGCGAACCCGGCGCCGGTCCGGGTCGGCTGGTAGGCGAAGATCACGTTGCGCCCGGGCTCGGCGGCCAGGAGCGTACCCGCCCAGGCGTCGCCGAGCGCGCCGTTCTCGTAGAACGCCACGCCCGTCGGCGATCCGCCGCCGTAGATGTCCCCGGCTGGAGCGGTCCCGGGATCGTCCTGCCGCCACTCGGCCATCGGCACCGACTGCCCTGGACGACGGTCCGCCTGCCAGGTGCGCTGGCCATCACTCGACGCGAAGCCGAAGTTGGCGTACTCCATCACCCAGCTGACTCGGCAGGCCGGCGGGTCGTCGTTGTCGCTGTGGAAGATGTCGCCGAGCGATGTGACAGCCTGTTCGTAGCTGTTGCGGAAGTTGTGTCCGACGATCTCCAGCTGCGTGCCGTCGGGATTCATCCGCGCCATGAAGCCGCCGACGTACACGTGGCCGTCGTCGCTGCGCGCGCCGGCGAACGTCGCCGGGTCGTGCGGATACGTGAAGGGGCCGATCGGCGCGGCGCGGTACGGCCCGATCGACGTGAAGGTGCGGCCCGACCGGTCGGTGACGCGGGCCCCCATGTTGCCCGAGTTGAAGAGCCACTTGCCGTCGGGGCCGACGGTCACCGAGTGCAGCGAGTGATCGTGGTTGATGCCCAGGAAGCCGGTGAGGCGCACCTCGCGGGTGTCCACGGCAGGATCGAACCGGAGGTTGCGATCGACGTCGGTGTAGACGATCAGATCGGGCGGCTGCGACACCACGACCATGTTGTCGATGACGGCGACACCGAGTGGCGCGATGAGCGCCGGCTCCTGGACGAACGTGTGTGAGGCGTCGGCACGGCCGTCGCCGTCGGTGTCCTGCAGCACCACGATGCGATCGCCGGCCGGCTGCCGGTCGTGGTGATTGCGGTAGCGCACGCCCTCGGCCACCCAGATCCGTCCATCGCGGTCGACGTCGATGTTGGTGGGATTGCGCACCATCGGCGTGCCGGCCCACAGGGTCACCTCGAACCCGTCGGGCACCCGGAAGAGCGCGAGCGGGATCTCGGTGACACGGTCGAGCCGAGGCAGCGGCGGCGCGGCGGGGCGTTGCTGGCCGGCGGGCTGCTGGACCGCGGCGCAGAGCAGGGCGGCGACCGTGACGGTGAGCCGGACGGCTCGGCGAGCGGTCCCTCCCACGCCCGCGGGACCTGCCGCGATCACCGGCTGGCGCGCGCGGCCAGCAGCCCGCGCGTGAAGGTGAGGTTGCGGCGGAGGTCGTCCTCGAGGCTGTCGGCGCGCGCGCTCGTCTCGAGCACGGCCCAGCGCTGGAAGCCGATGTCGCTGAGGGCGGCGACGACGCCGGGGAAGTCGATCGTGCCCTCGCCCATGAAGTGCGGATTGTCCTTGAGATGCACTTCGCAGATGCGGTCGCGCCCGAGCCAGCGCAGTTCCTCGATGACGGCGTGGCCGTTGACGGTGGAGTTGCCCACGTCGTAGTACGTCAGCACCGCCGGCGACTGGCTCCGTTCCATGATCCGGACGTTGTCTCGCGCCGAGATCGTGTCCTCGAGGCCCAGCACGACGCCCGCCCTGGCGGCCTCGGGTGCCAGTTCGCGCAGGAGGTCGCCGACCCGGTCCATCTCCGCCGTCGTCTTCAGCGCGCCGTCGCCGAAGAAGGGCAGCAGCATCACCTCGACCCCGAGGGCCCTGGTCAGCGCGATCCCTTCGGCGACGCGCTGCGGACCGAGCGGATCCGACTTCAGGTAGTTGGTGTGGAGGATGTTCAGGCAGGTCGACGTGATGGGCAGCGCATGCTGACGCGACTCGGTCAGGTACCGTTGCACGGCCTCGGTCGTGATCGGCGTGCGCGCGGCGCCGCGCCCGCTGGCCAGGCTGACCTGCACGCCGTCGAATCCCAGGCGCTTGCCGAGCGCGAACGACTCCGGGTTGGCCTCCTTGCGGAGGTTCCAGTCCGTGACGCCGACCTTGAAGGCCGACGGTGCCGCGAACGTCCTGGCAGCCGCCGAACGAGCGATGTGGGTCGACGCGAGGGCGCCGGCGCCGAGAGCGAGGAACGTGCGTCGTGACGGAAGCATCGGCGTTCTCCTGGGAGATGTGCCGAGCAGCATACCCGAGCCCGTGGCGGCTCAGCCTTCCAGAGTCGCGACGGCCTGATCGATCAGGACGAACGTGGCCCACACCAGGCCGAACGTCATCAGCAGATCGCTCGGCCAGTGCGCCCCCATGCGCACCCGCGCCCAGGCGCCGGCCAGCACCAGGGTCCAGGCGACCACCGAGACGGCGGTGCCCGCGGCTCGCTGGCGCGTGCGCCACGCGTAGATGGCGAGCGGAATCCAGGCACTGAACCACGTGGTGGCGAACGTGGAGGGGAACGAGAAGCCACTCGACGCGCGCACGACCTCGACGAACTCGGCCGTGGGCCGCGGCCGGTGCACGAGTTCCTTGAGCGGCTCGCCGCCGTACCACCAGAGCCCCATGAGTACCGCCGTCGCGACCAGGGCCCGCAGGCGGCCCCGCCAGGTGGCCAGGACCAGACCGATCGCCAGCACGACGTACACGCTCGGCCGTCCGGCCAGCGACGTGATCCACGCCGCTGGCGCCGGCGGAATGCCGAGCCCCTGGATGGCCCGCGCCACCGTCGGATCGCCGGGCAGGCGCGGCGTGAGCATCGCCACGGCCAGGACGATCACGATGACGAGGAGCGGCAGGAGCCAGCGTGGACGCGACGACGATTTCGGCACCGCGGCATGGTAGCGGAAAGAATGCCGGATGCTGAATGCTGAATGCCGAAGGGACAAGAAAGAAGGGAGAAGGGAGAAGGGAAAGGGAGAAGGTTCAGCGCGTGGGCCACGTCCAGGGTGGCTGGTCCTGCCACGGGATGTTGGCGATGGTGGTTTCGCCGTGCTGGCGCTCCAGGGCGACCAAGTGGCACGTCGGGTCTGACGCCAGCGCGTCGATCAGGCGCGGCGCGTGCGAGACGACGATGATCTGGGTCGAGCTGGCGGCCGTCGCGATCAGGCGGGCAAGGGCGGGCAGGAGGTCCGGATGCAGGCTGGTCTCCGGCTCGTTGAGCACCAGCAGTTCCGGCGGTCGGGGCGTCAGCAGGGCAGCGGCCAGCCGCAGGTAGTGCGGCGTGCCATCCGACAGCTCCGCAGCGCGCAGGGGGCGCAACAGCCCGGGTCGTAGAAGCGCCAGCCCCGCATCTGCTCGCGCAGCAGCAGCGCCTCCGGTGCAACGCGGAACTCGTCGGCGTGGGCAGCCCGAGGTCGATGGCGTACGAGAACGTGTCTCCGGCAAAGCCGAGGCGCAGGCTGACGACGCGCCTGCGCGTGGTGCCTTCGAGCGGCAGCTCGGCGCCGTGACGGCTGTTCGGGGCTGGCCCACAGGGTCGACCCGAGGCCGCCCTCGCGGGCCAGCGTCGCCACGAGCTGCCCCTGTGCCGCCCAGGCCAGCAGCCGCAGCGCCCGATAGATGTTCGACTTGCCGCTGCCGTTGGGGCCCGTGACGAGCGTGAGCGGCTGCAGCCCGAGGACGACCTCACGCAGGGACCGGTAGTCGCCGACGGCAAGCGTGCGCAACACCCGACGAGAATTGCACATTACACTGCCGCATGCTGCTCGCGCTGTGGTTGACGATGCAGGCTGCGGCCACGCCCATGGACCTTGCCCAGGCAGAGAAGCTGGCGGCGCTCGCGCTCGCGGGTGTGCACCAGGAGTATCCGAACAAGATCGCGCACACACTGGCCTCGGATGCCGACGCCAAGGTGCCGCGCGCGCTGACGCCGGCGTTCTACGGCTGCTTCGACTGGCACTCGTCGGTGCACGGCCACTGGCTGCTGGCGCGCGTGGCCCGGTTGTATCCGGGCACGCCCCTGGCCGCGCGTGCGGAGGCGGCGCTGGCGCGCAACATCACCGCCGAGCGGGTGGCAGGCGAGATGGCCTACCTCACCGCTCCGGGGCGGCAGGAGTTCGAGCGGCCCTACGGCCTCGCCTGGCTGCTGCAGCTGACCATGGAGTTGCGCGAGTCGGAACGTCCGCAGGCGCGTGCGCTGGCGCGACTGCTGGAACCGATGGAGGCCGAGGCCGTCCGTCGCTTCATGGACTGGCTGCCGAAGCTCACCAGGCCGATTCGCACCGGCGAGCACTCGCAGACGGCCTTCGCGTTCGGCCTCGCCCTCGACTGGGCGCGGGCGACCAGGCACGCCGCGTTCGAGGCGCTCCTCGTCGAGCGGTCCCGCACGTTCTATCTGAACGACACGGCCTGCCCGCTGTCGTACGAGCCCTCTGGGCAGGACTTCGTGTCGCCCTGTCTTGCCGAGGCGGACCTCATGCGGCGCGTGCTGCCGTTCTCCGAGTTCCCGACCTGGCTGACCGGCTTTCTGCCGGACATCCCACTCCACTCCCTGCGCGTCCCGGCCCACGACCCCGCTCGGGGCACGCCCGTCGTGATGGGGGACGCCTCCTGGCTCGAGCCCGGCGTCGTCCTCGACGCCACCGACGGCAAGCTGGCGCACCTCGACGGCCTCAACCTGAGTCGCGCCTGGATGCTGGAAGGCATCGCGTCGGCCCTGCCGGCCGCCGACCGTCGCCTGCCCGCCCTCCGCGCCGCCGCGGCGCGGCACCGCGACCTCGGCC
>NZ_JALHPM010000198.1:0-11129 GCF_022842525.1 Luteitalea sp. | reverse complement strand
CTGGCGGCCATGCCGACGGCCGCGCCGGACTTCCGCCTCTTCTGGGACAACGCCTACGCGGTGCACCACCTCACCGACGAACGCATCGAGATCCCGAGCCTCATCGAGGCGTGCGCGCGCCATGGGCACGCCGACCGTGCCTTCGTCTTCGGGTCCACCTCGAAGGTCACGCTGGCGGGGGCAGGCGTCTCGCTCTTCGCCGGGTCGGCCGACAACGTCAAGTGGTACCTCGCCCGCATGGGCAAGCGCACCATCGGCAGCGACAAGATCAACCAGCTGCGCCACGTGCGGTTCCTGCGCGACGCCGATGGCCTGCTCGCGCTCATGGATCGTCACCGCGCCATCGTCGCGCCGAAGTTCACGGCCGTCGCCGAGGCGTTCGCCACGCATCTGGGGGGCACCGGCGTGGCCTCGTGGCTCGTGCCCAAGGGCGGCTACTTCATCAGCCTCGACGTGCTCGATGGCTGCGCCCGTGAGTTCGTGCGGGCGGCCAAGGAGGCCGGCGTCGAACTGACGCCCGCCGGGGCGACGCACCCGCTGGGCCAGGACCCCGATGACCGCACCGTGCGCATCGCGCCGACCTTCCCGGATCTCGCCACGGTGCAGGTCGCGGCCGAAGGCGTGGCGCTGAGCGTGTTGCTGGTGACGTCCAGGGCGCTGCTCGCCCAGCGCGGCGCCGGCGTGCCGGCCCGCGCCTGACCGGCGTCCGGGGATCAGGCGGTGTGCTGCGGCAGGTGCACCGAGAAGACGCACCCCGTGTCGGGGATGTCCCGCACGGTCACGGTGCCGTGGTTCACCCCTGCGCCCCAGCGACTGAAGGAGAGGCCGAGCCCGAGGCCTGACCGGTCGGTGTGGCGCTGCTCGTAGGGCCGGAAGAACTGCTCCGGGTCGACGTCACCGAGTCCGCCGCACTCGTCGGCCACGGCGATGGTCACGACGGCGTCCCGCACCGAGGCGCCGAGGGTGACCCCCGTGCCCGCGTGCGTGAACTTGCACGCGTTCTGCAGCAGGTTGACGATCACGGCCGACAGGATGGGACGGTCGGCCAGCACCGTCACGTCGTCGCCGCCTTCGGTGACCGTCAGGGTGAGCCCCCGCGCCGCGGCCTGGAGCGCGGCCGCCGCCCCGAGTTCGCGCAGCAGGTCCGCCACCGCCACCGGACGATGGTCCTGCGCCCCGTGACGCAGCCGCACGTCCTCGACCGAGCGAGCGATGAGGTCGCGCAGGCCGGTCAGGCTCCGCCCGAGCACATGGCCCGTGCTGCCGCCGATCGCGACGTCGCCCCGCTTGAGCACTTCGAACGCCACGGTGGCCGTGTTCACCAGATTGCGCAGTTCGTGGGCCAGAAACGCCAACCGCTCTTCTTCGCGCGACGACGCCGTGGCCACCACGGTCTCGAGGTGCTCGCGACCGTATTCGCTGACGGCGCGGGCGATGGCATCGTCCAGGCACAGGTTCAGGCGGCGGAACTCGTCGGGCGTGATCGGGGCATCGGCTTCGATGGCCAGCTCGGTGATGGACTGACAGACGTCGCCGTAGTCCTGGACGACTTGCGTCACGCTGAAGCCCTGCAGCAGGCGTTCCCGGCCATGCCTGCCGGCGTTGTCGTCCATCTCGTCGCTCGTGGTCAGGCGGCGCTCGAGGATGTGGACCAGGTCGTCGAGGAAGCGTGGCACACCGGTGCGCAGCTCGGCGGCGGTCGGCAACGGGGTCGCGCGCGAGGCGACCTTCGCACGACAGCGTGCGAGGAGTTCCCCCCGGTGAGCGGCGACGAATTCGTGAAGCATGGGTCTCCCAACGCAAGAATAGGCGTCTCGGGCCCGCTCCGCTGTCCCGTCCTGCACAGCGCGCGCCGGTCGTCTTCCCCTGGTGTGCTAGATTCGGCCGCCATGCGCTGCACAAGTGCTGTGTGTCCCGGCGATGCCTCGTCGGCCCGCCGCTGATGCCGATCCGCTGGGGCATCATCGGCTGCGGCGACGTCACCGAGGTCAAGAGTGGGCCGGCGTTCGCGAAAGCCTCCGGATCGGCGCTGGTGGCGGTCATGCGACGGACGGCCCATCTCGCGGAAGACTACGCCCGGCGTCATGGCGTCCCGCGCTGGTACGCCGACGCCGAGGCGCTGGTGCGCGATCCAGAGGTCGACGCCGTCTACGTGGCCACTCCGCCAGACGCCCATGCGGTCCATGCCCAGCTCGCGGCGAGGCACGGCAAGCCGGTCTACGTGGAGAAGCCGATGGCGTTGTGCCATCGGGAATGCCTAGCGATGATCGAGGCCTGCCGAAAGGCGGGCGTGCCACTCTTCACGGCCTACTACCGGCGAGCGCTGCCTCGCTTCCTCACGGTCAAGGCGCTGGTGGACGACGGGGCCATCGGCACCGTGCGCGCGGTCGTGGTGACGCTGACGCGCCGCCACGCGCTCGATGCCGAGGCGTTGCCCTGGCGCGTCGATCCCGCCATCGCGGGTGGTGGCCTCTTCGTCGATCTCGCCTCGCACACCATCGACCTGCTCGACCATCTGCTCGGACCCATCGCCATCGTGGCAGGTGGGGCAAGCAACCAGGGTGGCTTCTATCGGGCCGAGGACATCGTCAGTGCGTCATTCGGCTTCGCGTCGGGAGTGCGCGGAACGGGACTCTGGACCTTCACGGCGGACGCCGACGCGGACCGGGTCGAGATCATCGGCAGTGCCGGGCGGCTCGCGTTTTCGACCTTCGACGACGCGCCCGTCGTGGTGACGCGGGGCACGGGCGTCGAGTCGTTCGAGGTGCCGCATCCACCGCACGTCCAGCAACCGCTCGTGCAGACCATCGTCGACCAGCTCCAGGGCCAGGGCTCGTGCCCGAGCACCGGCGAGACCGGCGCCCGCGCCACGCGCGTGATGGATGCCCTGCTGCAGTCGTACTACGAAGGGGGCGCTGCCGAACTCGTATAGTCTTGCCTCCGGAGGAAGCCAGGATGCGTGTCGCAGTTGCGGTGTCAGCTCTTGCCATGGCCGTCGCGGGTCTCGTCGCGGGCGTTGGCGTGTCGGCCCAGGAGAGTCCCTACGTCGGGCGCTGGAACATCACGGGGACCGGGCCCGACGTCCGGAAGGTGTACTTCCTCGACGTCAAGCAGGTCGGGGACACGCTCGAAGCCCTGTTTCTCGACCGCGGCGGCCACGCCACGCCGGTCGCGTGGATCAAGGTCGAAAACGGCGAGCTCCAGTGGCAGTACGGGGGCGGTGGCGAGACGCTGCCCAAGCCGTCCTGCGGTCCGCTGTATCGGGCGAAGCTCGAGGGTGGCAAGCTGATTGGCCAGCACGAGACGCCAGGCGTGCCGTGCCCGGCGCCACCGCGCCCAGCCGGTGCCGCGCCAGCCACGCCGCGTCCGATGCCGGCCCCGGCCACCGTGAAGTGGGTCGGCGTCCGGCAGCCGACGTTCCCGCCCTCGAACGCCAACGGCACGCATGCCTACGGGGCACCCGTGGTGATCGTCGGTCCCGGCGTCGGCAAGGAGGTCTGGGCCGGTCTCGGCACCGAGCCCGGTGACACCTGCGTCGACCGGTGGACGATGGCCGACGGCGTGATGACCAACGGCGTGCCGGCCCGCGGCGAGCGGTCCACCTGCAATCCGCACACGAAGCAGCGGTTCAAGGACTTCAAGATCGACGCCGAGTTCAATCTCGGCGCCGGCCAGAACAGCGGGCTCTATCTGCGCGGGCGCTACGAACTGCAGCTGATGCTGCAGGTGCCTGGGCGTGTGGCGGCCTACCCGGGGCAGTTGATGGACATCTACGGCTGGAAGCGGGCCGACGTCTATGCCGGCAACGGCCCGGACGAGTGGCAGGTGCTCGAGGCCGTGGTCGTTGGCAATCGTCTGACGGCGACGCTCAACGGCAAGAAGGTCCACGACAACGCGCTGTTGCCGGCCGTGACCGGCGGCGCGATGGACAACGACGAACTGGCCCCGGGGCCGATCATGATCCAGGGCGACCACTCGAAGGTCTCGTTCCGCAAGCTGGTCGTCACCCCGATCACGACGCCCGGGACGTAACCACACGACGGGACAGGGCCATCGAGGCCCTGTCCCGTCGGTCCCGTCACTGTCGCGCCGGTGTCGCGGGCGCCGTGGTCGTCGGCGCCACTGCTGGGGCACCCGCGGGTTCGGGCATGTCGGCCCTGGCGAATCGCGGCAGCAACTCGTCACGCATCGCGAGGTGATACACGGCCGACGCGATCATCGCCGCGCTCTTCTTCACGTCCTCTTCGACGATGCGCTCGTAGGTGTCCAGGTTGGTGTGCCAGGTGTGCGACTGGTACTCGATCGGATCCTGGAGCAGGCCGATGCCCGGCAGCCCCGCCGCATTGAACGACGTGCTGTCGGTGCCCCCCGGCCGACGGCTCTTCGTGGCCGTGGCGCCGATGATGCCGAGATCCTCGAACGGCGCCACGATCTCGCGCAGGATGCGCGCCGCCTCCGACGGGCCGAACACCGTCGCCCCCCGCACGCGCCCGGTCCCCGAATCGACGTTCAGATAGCCGCCGAACGTGGCGAACTCGGCCGTCGGCGCTTCCGCCGTGCCGAAGTGCTTCGCCACGTACGCCTTCGATCCCAGCAGGCCCTGCTCCTCGCCACTCCACAACGCGAGCCGAATCGTCCGTCGCGGCGTGAGCCCCAGCGCCTTGATGATGCGCGCGGCCTCCATCATCACGGCGACGCCGATGGCGTTGTCGGTGGCGCCGGTCGCGGCATGCCACGAATCGAGATGGCCACCGAGCATGACGACCTCGCCGGCCTTGTCGGTGCCCCTCAACTCGGCGACCGCGTTGAAGGACGTCCGCCCCTCGGCATACCAGCGGTTGACGATGTCGATGTCGAGTTCGACCGCGCGGCCACCCGCGAGCAGCCGGGCGATGCGGCCGAAATCCTCGTTGCGGAGAATCAGCGTCGGCAACGTCTTGCTGCCGTCGAAGCTCGGGTTGTTGAAGGCGCGGATCTGACCATGCTCGCGGCCGGCGTCGTTGACGCGGACCCGCGCCTTGCTCGCGATGAGGAAGGCGTCGACCTGCTCCGAGATCTGGCGGGGCGTCAGTCGCGCGGGATCGGGCGTGGCCCCTGGTCGGCCGGCAGGGCCGCCCGGACCGAACTGCGGCGCCCGGGGAGTAACCGGGTCGAACATCGCCGCGAGGTCGTCGTAGTCGCGACGCATCGCCGGCTTCGTGAAGGTGACCGGGACGCTCGCGGCTGCCCCGACGAGGACGATGCGTCCGGCGACGGCACTCGCCTTGCCCTCGAGATAGGTCGTCAACTCCGCGGCGGTCGGTCGGTCCGGCAGTACGAGGTGCACGGCGGCCGCGCGGACCGGGCCATCCGTCCCGTTGGTCCACGCGAGGACCTCACCGACCAGCGCGTCCTTGACCGGCGCGACGACATGCGCGGTCATCCGCTCATTGAGCCATCCGGGATGGCCGAAGTCCCACGGCTCGAGGGTGCCGGTGTCGAAGCCCCACTCCTTCATCCGTGCCACCGCCCACTCCGCCGCCGCGTGGTGGTTGGGGGAGCCGGTCAGGCGGGGACCGTACACGTCGGTCAGCACGTGGAGGGTCTGCATGATCTGCGACCGCTCCCGTGCCTCGGCACGGATGCGGGCGTTGACGGCGTGGTCGATGGGCTCGGGCCCGGCCGCCAGCAACAGCGTCGTCGACCCGACGAGGCCGATGACCGTCGTCGAGAGGCGAAGAGATGGACATCGCATGGCGCGACACGCTAGCACATCAGGACACGGCGTTCGGACGAGTTTGCGTCCGTCGCGGGTCCGCGATAGCCTGCAAACAGGTCTCTGTGATGTCACCCGCCTGCCCCGATCGGATCGTGCCGCACACGCGTCGTTCATTCGACATGAGCGTCCGCGTCTTCCCGATCGCCGGTCGTCGGTAGGGCCCCGGTTCCTTCGAACCACCCGCCGGCGACGCGCCTCCCTTCGAATCCCGTTTCCTGTTTCGTTGCCGTCCCGGCGACGTCGACCTCGTGCATGCGAGGCTCGCGTCGCGCGGGAGGAGGTTCATGCTCGTGACCACCCCCTATCGCTATCTCATTGGCCCCGGCGATGACGTCGGCGCCGAACTCGTCGACGACCTGTGCCGCTGGCACGACCGCATGGTGGCGCACGTACGTCGCCATGGCGCGTCGGCTCGCTGCGGGTGCGGGGATCCGGACGACTGTCCGCGCATCGAGGCGCGCGAGCTGTGGCACCGCGCGAGGACCGAGTTCGGCGTCGATGCCGCGCCGCTGACGTTCCTGCGCCAGCATGGTGGGGGCGACGTCCATGGATAGTCACCGCGACGTGCACCCGCACGCCCCGAAGACGATCCGCAACGTGCTGGCCGCGCAGGTGCTGGCCCAGGTGCTGCCGGCGCTGCCGCTCGGCTACTGGCAGCGTCGCATTGCGGCGCGCGCCTTCGCCCTCGACCCGATGCCGGCGATGTCGCGCACGTCGCAGGGCGTGCACCTGCTGCGCCTGCCCGGCACCCCGCCGATCTGGCTCATCTCGACGGCCGTGATGACCTGGGGTGTCGTCGCCTGGGTGTGGCGGCCCGACCAGCAGGAGGAGCGGGCGGCCGTCCGCGCGGCCGTGGCACGCGTGCGCCGCGATGGGCGCCACCTGACATGCGCCGTCCTCTTCGTCGTCGGGACCGACGCGGAGCGGACGCGGCTCCGGCACGTCCCCTACCTCAGACTGAGCGGTCCGACGGCGAGGGTGACGACGGTGGGCGTCCTGACGATCGACGACATCGTGCAGGTCCTCGCGGAGGCGTGCGGCGACTTCGGTGAGCGCCCTGAAGCCGCCGCGGCGGCCGATGCCCTGCGTCGCCTGCGCGAATTCGAGCCCGCGCCTTGTGACGGCCCGGCGTCGTGAGTCATGCTTCGGCGGGAGTCCCGCATGACACACCACGACCCTGACGGCACCATCGGCGTGGCGTTGCTCGGCTTCGGCTTTGCCGGGCACACGTTCCACGCTCCGTTCATCACGACGACGCCAGGCCTCCGCCTGCGCGTCGTCGCCTCGAGCCAGACCGCCAGGGTGACGGCGGCCTACCCGGACGTGCGCGTTGTCGCGTCGGCCCTCGACGCCATCGGCGCGGACGATGTCTCGCTGGTGGTCATCGCGACGCCGAACGACTCGCACGCCTCGCTGGCCGAGGCGGCCCTGCGGGCGGGGCGCCATGTGGTCGTGGACAAGCCGTTCACGATCACGCTCGAGGAGGCGCGCGGCGTCGTCAGGACGGCGGAGGCCGCGGGGCGACTGCTGTCGGTGTATCAGAACCGCCGGTTCGACGGCGACTTCATCGGGGTGCGACAGGCGGTGGAGGCCGGCACGATCGGGGAGGTGGTCGAGTACCGGTCGGAGATCGGACGCTGGCGTCCGCAGGTGCGCGACCGCTGGCGCGAGCGCACCGGACCCGGCGCCGGCCTCTGGTACGACCTCGGCCCCCATCTGGTGGACCAGGCGGTCGCGCTGTTCGGGGTGCCTGACACCGTGGAGGCGGCCCTGCGGGTGCAGCGGCCGGGCGGACAAGTCGACGACTGGTTCCACGTGCGTCTCGACTACCCGACGCGCCAGGTCCTCCTGACGTCCAGCATGCTGGCGGCCGACGCGCCGCTGCGCTTTCTCGTGCGAGGCACCGGAGGCAGCCTGACCAAGGGCGGCATGGACCAGCAGGAGCGTCGGTTGATGGCCGGCGAGCGCCCGGGCCAGGCCGACTGGGGCGTCGACCCGGAGCCGCTGCTGATCCTGCGCGAGGGGGAGGAGCCGCAGCGCGTGCCGGTGCCGCCCGGCGACTACGGTCGCTACTACGCGGCCATGCGCGACGCGATCCGTGCCGGCGGCCCGCCGCCCGTGTCGCCGGCGGAGGCCCTGACGGTGATGGCGATCATCGAGGCCGGGATCCAATCGTCGGAGACCAGGCGTGCGGTGCCGCTCACGGGCTAGACTGCGAGCAGGATGCGCATCTCCCTCGGACCCTCCCTGCTTCAGGCCCGGCGCCTCGCGACCGGGCTCGTCTTCCTAGCCTGCGCCGGTCTTCCTCCCGCGGCTGCCCAACCGGGGGGGCCTGCACCGTCATCGGCCGTGCGTGACGTGCGCCTCCGGGTTGTCGGACCCGACGCGTCCGCCGGTCGCGCCTCGGCGGTCGTCGTCGAGGCCGGGGCCCTGGTCCACACGGCGATCCTGTATCCGCTGAATGGCGACGGACGACTCCAGGGCGGCGCCGATGCCACGGCGCAGGCCACGCACGTGCTCGGCAGCCTCGAGGCCGCGCTGACGGCGGCCGGCACCGGGCTCGACCACATCGCCCGGTTGCACGTGTACGTGTCGGACAACGCGGTGACTCCCGCGGTCGACCGGCTGATCGCGCAGCGGTTCACGCGCACCACGCCCGCGCTGACGATCGTCCAATCCACGATGCCGCACACTGGCGTGCTCGTGGCCATGGATGCCATCGCCGTGACCGGGCGGCAGCAACTCCCGGGCGCGCCGGCGCGACTGCGCGTGGAGGGGCTCGCCCCGGTGCCGGGGCAGGGCGCGCATGTGGCGGTCCAGCCGGCCGGGCCCTTCGTCATCGTCTCGGGCCGCGCCGCCCCCGGCGAGTTCGACGTCGCCGTGCGCGGCACGATGGCGCAACTGCGCGGCGACCTCGAGACCGTCGGCCTGGCGCTGTCGCACGTGGTCCAGGTCAAGGCGTTCCTCGGCGACATGGCGCAGGCCGAGCGCCTCCAGCGGCTCGTCGCGAGCACGTTCGAGGGCACGGCGCCGCCGCAGGTCGTCACCGAATGGCGCAACTCGTCGCTGCCCGTGGAGATCGAACTGGTGGCCACCGCGCCGGGCGCGCGGGACGGAGAGGCGCGCCTGACGCTCGTCGAGCCGATCTCGGCGCGGTACAGCCGCATCGCCCGCATCTTCGGTGGGGCGCCCGTCTTCGTCAGCGGACTCACCGGCGCGTCGGCGGCGCCCACGACGCAGGTGCGCGAGATCTTCGCCGAGCTGGCCCGCGTGCTCGCCGCCGCCGGCAGCGACATGCGACACATCGCGAAAGCCACGTATTACGTCTCCGACCCGGGCGCCGATCAGGAGATCAACACCGTGCGTCCGTCGATCTACGACCCCGCGCGTCCGCCGGCGGCGTCGAAGATCTCGGTCCAGGGCACCGGCCGAGCAGGCAGGAGCACGGCCATCGACGCCATTGCCGTGACCACGAGCCGATGACGCCACTGAAACTGACCGCTGGCCTGCTGGCGGCGCTGGCGCTGGCATCGGGTGGGCTCGGCGCACAGGTCGGCGACCGCGCCGCCATCGACACGGCCCCTCCGCCGGCGCACTGGGTGATTCCGCCGGCACCGGTGCGCACGCCCGACGAATCGATGCGCATGATGGAGCTGCCGCCTGGCTTCCGCATCGAACTCGTGGCGGCCGAGCCGCTGGTGCAGGACCCCATCGCCTTCGCCTTCGACGAGCGCAATCGCCTCTGGGTCCTCGAATGGCCGTCGTACAACTGGCCCTTGCGCGACCTGTTGCCCGGCATCGACCGCGAGCCGACGCCAGCCAGCCGGCTCGTCGTCCTGCGCGACACCGACGGCGACGGCCGCATGGACACGCGGACGCTGTTTGCCAGCATGGACTGGCCGCGCGGCATTCAGCTGGTCGATGGTGGCGTGCTCGTCTTCGCCCTGCCGGACGTCGTCTTCCTGCGCGACACCGATGGCGACGACAAGGCCGACCAGCGCGAGGTGCTGCAGAGCGGGTTGCCGACGCCCGTCAACCCGCACCTGGCGCCGAGCAGCCCGTCCTGGACGCTCGACAACTGGACCTACGGGCTGCAGGTCGACGAGCGCCTGCGTGTGGCCGGGGGGCAGCGCGTGTCAGGCCGGTCCGGACGCCTCGCCGGGCAGTGGGGCATGTCGCACGACGACTACGGGCGTCTCTTCTTCAGCTACAACCAGGATCACATCCGCGGCAGCCTCGTGCCGACGGTCTACGCCACTCGCAATCCCCACTACACGGCCGCCGCTGGCATCGACGTCCGCATCGGTCAGGACAACGAGGTCTGGCCCCACGCCATCACGCCGGGCGTCAACCGCCGCGCCCAGTTGCGCGACGATGGGCGGTTGCGGGTGTTCACGGCCAACTCGGCCCCGATGGTCTATCGCGGCGATCAGTTTCCCGACGAGTACCGCGGCAACGTCTTCGTCGGCGAGTCGGCCGGGCGTCTCATCCGCCGGTCGGTGCTGAGCGAGCGCGACGGCATCATCACCGGCAGGAATGCCTATCGCGAGCGCGAGTTCCTCTTCTCGCACGACGAACGCGTCCGACCGGTGTTCACGGCCACCGGTCCTGACGGCGCGCTCTACGTCGCGGACATGTACCGCGGCATCATCGAAGGCCACATCTTCCTCACCACGTTCCTCCGCAACCAGGTGATCGCGCGCGGCCTGCACCAGCCCTTTCACGGCATGGGACGCATCTACCGCATCGTGCACGAGGGGCGCCCGCTCGGGACGCCGCCCGCCGTGCGTGCCGGCGACGTCGCGAGCTGGGTGCCGCTGCTGGCTCACGCCAACGGCCACTGGCGCGACATGGCCCAGCGGATGATCGTGGCCTCGGGGACCGCGTCGATCGCCCCCGCGGTGCTGGCGCTCGCCGACTCGCACGTCGATCCACGTGTCCGCCTGCACGGGCTGTGGACGCTCGACGGCCTCGGCGAAGCCGACGCGGCGTTGGTGCGGGCGCGACTGTCCGATGCGTCACCGCCCGTGCGCATCGCGGCCCTGCGCGTCGCGGAGGGCCGTCTCGAGGATCCGGAGATGCGGCGAGCCGTGCTGGCGCTGGTCAAGGATCCTGACGTGGCGGTCCGCCGCCAGCTGCTCTACACGCTCGGCGCGTCTGCCGCCGCGGAGATCGAGGAGGCCCGCCTGCGGCTGCTGCGACGCGATCTCTCGGAGCCCTTCGTGGTCGATGCCTTCATGAGCGGACTGGCTGGCCGGGAGCGGACGACGCTCGACGCGCTGCTGCGTTCGGAGGTGTGGGCCGCCGACCGTCCGGAACATCGGGCACTGGTCACCGCGCTGGCGACGGCCATCAGCGCGGAAGGGCGTCC
>NZ_JALHPM010000197.1:0-11145 GCF_022842525.1 Luteitalea sp. | reverse complement strand
ACGACCGCGCCCACCTCGCCCGCGCGCTGGACGCCGCCGTGGCGACCGGCTGGCCCGTCGTCGTCGTGGACAACGCGTCGTCGGACGGCACCGCCGAGTACGTGCGCCTGCGCGTGCCGGAAGCCCAGTTGGTGGCCGCCGATCGTAACCTCGGCTTTGCCGGGGGCGTGAACGCCGGCCTGCACGAGTCACACACCCCCTGGGCCGTCATCCTGAACCCCGACATCGTCCTTACGCGGCACGCCGTCCAGCGGATGCTGGACGCCGGGATGGCCGGGGCCGACATCGGGGCCGTCGGGGCCCAGCTGGTGGGCGCCGACGGCGCGCCCCAGCCGACGTACAGCCTGCGGCGCTTCCCCACGCTCGGGACGTGGGCCGCCGACCTGCTGCTGCTCGACCACCTGTGGCCGGACAACCCGGCGTCGCGGCACTACCTGGCGACCGACCTCGATCGATCCCGTGACCAGGACGTCGAGCAGCCCGCCGCCGCCTGCCTGTTGATTCGCCGCACGGCCTTCGACGCCGTGGGCGGCTTCGACACGCGCTTCCACCCGGCCTGGTTCGAGGACGTCGACTTCTGCCAGCGCCTGCGCGGCGCCGGCTGGCGGATCCGGTACGTCGCCAACGCGGAGGTCTCGCACGAGGGCGGCGTCGCCATGCGCGCGCTCGGGCTCGGGTCCTTCGCCACCATCTGGTATCGCAACCTGCTGCGCTACGTCGGCAAGCACGGGACGTGGCCGGCCCGCCTGCTGATCCGGCCGCTGATCGTCGCCGGCATGCTCCTGCGCGCCGCGCTCAGCCTGCTGCGCCGACGCCCGGCCGACGCGCGCGCCTACCTGAAGGTCATCCCTCTCGCATTCGAGGCGTAGCGGACCGATATACTTCGGCTCGACACGATGCGAGTCGCCGCGCTGTTGACTGCCCTCGTCCTGCTGGCCCCCTCGTCGCCGCCCCGGCCCGCGCTGGACGCCCAGGACCGCAGCGCCTTCGTCGCCTGGTTCACGTTGCTCGCCGACGCCCAGTTCTACCGCCCCACCGCCGACGTGATCGACTGCGCGGCCCTGGTGCGCCATGCCGCCCGGGAAGCCCTGCGCGAGCACACGCCCGAGTGGCACCGCCGGATGGCCATTCCAGGCGGGCACGCCCGACCCGAGTTGCGCGTCCACCTCGCGGCCGCGGGCGACAGCCTGCCGCTGTTCCGCATCTCCGACACGACACCGGCACGCTACGCCGAGTTCGCCGATGCCCGCACGATCCTGCGGCTCAACGCGTCCCTGGTGAGCCGCGACGCGGCGGCCGCGCGACCGGGCGACCTGCTGGCCTTCCAGCAGGCCGGGCAGCGATTGCCCGAGCACCTGATGGTCTTCGTGGGGCGGTCCGCCTTCGAGGCCGACCGCTCCGACTGGGTCGTGTATCACACCGGCCCCGACACCCTGACGGGCACGCCCGGCGAGATGCGCAAGGCGTCGCTTGCCGATCTCCGGCAGCACCCGGCCCCTCGCTGGCGCCCCGTCACCGGCAACCCCGCGTTCCTCGGGGTCTACCGCTTGAGGATTCCATGAGCATCTACTCGGCCGGCAGGCGACTCGGCAGGGTCGCCCTCCTGATGACGATGGCGCTGACGATGGCCACGACGGCGGCCGCGCAGGAGGCGGCACCGTCGTCCCGCCCCGCGGAGCAGCCCGCGTTCTCGCTGTCGAGCGGCGAGATCTTCACGAGCAAGGCGGCGCCGTTCGTGACGCTCACCTTCGAGCGGGTCGGGTCGATCGACTTCCGCGTCTACCGGGTGGCCGACCCTGTCGCCTTCTTCGCCGGGCTCGAGGATCCGCACATGCTCGGCAGCGAGGCGTACACCGTGCCGACCGAGCAGACCTGGCTCGAGCGCCTCGCCTCCTGGAAGGCCGGCCGACGGGCGGACCTGCAGTCGTTCCTGCGTCGACAGAGCAGCCGCGAGTACCGCGCCCAGCGCCGGGCCGGCGCCGACAGGGCCATCGTCCAGCGCCGTGTGCAGCTCGGGCTCACGGCGTATGCGCAGATGCCGCTGCTGAACGACAAGCAGGTCGTGGCGTCGTGGCGCGAGATGCTGCCGCGGCTGGCCGACGCCGACGTGCGACGCATCCCGATCGAGATCACCACGCCCGGCGTCTACCTCGTCGAGGCCGTCCACGACACGCAGGTCGCCTCCACCATCGTGATGGTCTCCGACGTGGCGCTCGTCACCAAGGTGGCGCCCGGCACGCTCCTGACGTATCTGGTCGACCGGATGTCGGGCACGCCGACCCCCGGGTGCCAGGTCACCGCCATCGCCGACGCGGCGACCATCGGCACGGCAACCACCGACGCCCGCGGCCTTGCCGCCCTGCCCCTCGGCGAGGTGACGGCCGACGACCTGATCACCGTGGCGCGCTGCGGCACGCAGATGGTGGCCAGCACGCCCCCCACCTACGGCCTGCAGGGCACGGCGGCGCGCAATTTCATCGCCCACGTCTTCACCGATCGGCCCGTCTATCGCCCCGGTCACGTCGTCAAGGCCAAGGCCATCCTGCGCTGGCGGACGGGCACGGCCATCGAGCCGTTCGACCAGCCCGCCGTCGAGATGACGGTGTCGGACCGGACCGGGCGCGTCATCCACCGCGTGCGGCGCGACGTGGACGAGTTCGGCGCCGTGGACACGGAGCTCACGCTGCCGGCAGGGGTGGCGCTGGGCCTCTACACCGTCGAGGTGCGCTCGGGCGACGCGAGCGGCAGCGGATCGTTCGAGGTCGAGGAATACCGCAAGCCGGAGTTCGAGGTCAGCGTCACGCCAGCCGTCAGGTTGGCCCGCCAGGGCCAGACGGTCGACGTCGTCGTCACGGCCCGCTACTACTTCGGTCAGCCGGTCCGCAACGCGACGGTGAAGCTGGTGGTGCAGTCGGGGCCGTACTACTCGCCGCTGCGATGGGTGGACAGCGACAGCGAGGAAGAGGGCGACGGCGGCGGCTACTTCTACGGCGGCGACGAACTCGACACGCTGACCGCGACGCTCGATGCCTCGGGACAGGCGCGGTTCACGGTGGCGCTGCCCGAGAGCGACACGAGCAGTGACCTGCAGGTCCGCTTCGAGGCGCGGGTCAGCGACGCGAGCGATCTCGAGGTCACGGGCAGCGGCATGGTCGTGGCCACGTGGGGCGACTTCCTGATCGCAGCGCGGGCGACTCCGTCGGTGGCCAGGCCCGGCCTGCCGGTCACGTTGCGACTGCGGGCCGTCGACTACCGCGGCGGCGGTGTCGCCGGGGTGCCGGTGTCCGTGTCGCTCGTGCGCACCGAGTGGGATGTGACGTCCCAGGAGCAGCGTCGCGAAGTGGTGTCGACGACGACGGTCACCACGACGGCGGACGGACGCGCCACCTGGGAGACCAGGAGCCCGGCGTCGCCGGGCAGTTACCTGCTCGAGGCGCGCGCCATGTCGGGCACGCGCGAGGTCTCCGACAACACCTACCTGTGGGTGCCCGGGGCCACCGACGAGACCTACGAGAGCGACAGCGAGTCGATCGAACTGGTCACCGACAAGGGCACCTATGCCCCTGGCGAGACGGCAAAGGTGGCCGTCCGCGGCACCGCGCCGTCCACGCCGGTGCTGGTGACCAAGGAAGCGCGCACGCTGACCTGGTACGACCTGCGGCAGCCGACCACCGATGGCGTCTTCGAGGTGCCGGTCAGCGACAGCGACCTCGGCGACACGTGGGTGCACCTGCTCTACGTGAAGGACGACCGGATCTACGTCGCCGAGAAGAAGCTGCGCGTGCCGGCGACGACGCGGGCGCTGACGATCGAGGTCGCCGCGGACAAGGCGGTCTACCGTCCCGGGGAGCCAGGCGTCTACACGGTGCGCGCGCTCGATGCGTCCGGCGCCCCGGTGCAGGCGCAGATCGCCCTGGGCGTCGTCGACGAAGCCCTCTATGGCGTGCGCAAGGACACGACGGCCGATCCGCTGCGCGTCTTCTACCGCACCGAGTACAGTCGCGTGTCGACCGACTACTCGCGGCAGTACTACTTCATGGGCTATTCGGGCACGCAGCGGATGAAGCTCGCGCAGCGGCGACGCCCGCTGTCGCTGGCCGATTTCAAGGGCGACACGCCGGAGCGGCCGCAGGTCCGCAAGTCCTTCCCCGATGCGATCTACTGGAGTCCGTCGGTCGTCACCGGAGCCGACGGCACGGCCACCGTCACGGTGGAGTACCCGGACTCGCTGACGACGTGGCGCCTGACGGCGCGCGCCGTGACCCGCGAGACGCAGGTCGGCATGGCGGTCGCCCGCACCATCACCACGCGCGACCTGCTGCTGCGGGTCGTGCCCCCGCGCTTCCTGACCGAGCGTGACGAGGTCCGCCTCCCCGCCATCGTCCACAACTACCAGGAGGGTGGCGCGCAGGCGGTGACGGTCTCGATGACCGCCACCGGCGTGGAAGCGCGCGCGAGCGGGACGCAGACCGTCACGGTGCCGACCGGTGGCGAGGCGCGAACCGAGTGGGCGTTCGGCGCCACCACGCCGGGCACCGCGACGTTCACGGGCACCGCCACGGCCGCCTCGGCGAGTGACGCCATGGCGCTCACCATTCCCGTGCACCCGTTCGGCGCGCGTCGCGAGGTCGGGCTGTCGGGGTCGACGGCGGCAGGCGCGTCGCGCACCGTCGACCTGTCGATCCCCGATGCCTCCAATCCGCAGGCCCGCAGCGTCGTCGTCAGCCTGATGCCGTCGATGGCCGGCACCCTGCTCGGCGCGCTCGACGACCTCGTGAACTACCCGTACGGCTGCACGGAACAGACCGTCTCCAGCTTCGTGCCGAACCTGCTGGTGATGCGGACGTTGAGCGAGCTGCAGCTCGCGCCCTCCGAGCGGATGGGCCTGCTCGATCGCGTGTCACGCGCCGGGCTCGACCGCCTCGTCCGCCTGCAGCACGACAACGGCGCCTGGGGCTGGTGGAAGACGGACGACGACCACCCGTTCATGACGGCGTACGCGTTGTACGGGCTGCTGGAGGCGCGGGCTGCCGAACTGCAGGTGCCATACGATGCGCTGCAGGGCGGCACGACGGCCCTGGCCCGGCAACTGCTCGAGACGCCGGACATGGTGCCCGAGCTGAAGGCGTACGCGGCCTACGTGCTGGCCCGCGCTGCGGCCGCCGACGTGCAGCCGCAGCAGGACGGCTTCGCGCTCGACACCCTGGTGACCGAGCTGTGGGGCCGCCGCAGCGACATCTCGCCGTACGGCCAGTCGTGGCTGCTGCTGGCGTTGCACACGCGCAAGGACTCGCGCGCCGGCGAGCTGGCGGGCATCCTGGCGACACGCGCGCAGACGCGCGGCGACCTCGCGTGGTGGCCGAGCGAGAACGACCCGCTGCTCGGTGACTGGGGCGACGCGACGGCCGACGCAACGGCCGCGGTGGTGCAGGCGCTCGCCGCGGTGCGTCCGACCGACGCCCTGATCGACCCGGCCGTCCGCTGGCTGCTCGCCAATCGCCAGAGCGGCATGACCTGGGCCAGCACGAAGCAGACCGCGATGGTGCTGTACGGACTGCTCGGCGCGATGAAGGGCCGACAGGAGCAGCCCGCGCCCGTGACGGTGACCGTCTCGATGGCCGGCCAGACGCAGACCGTGGCCTTCACGCCCGAGGACTGGACGCGGCCGTTCCCCGCCGTCGTGACGCTGCCGGCCGCGGCGGGCAAGAGCGCCGTGACGGTGTCGACCGCCGGCGGGCCGGTGTACTGGACGGCCAGTGCGCGCTACTACGACACCTCGGCCGGTCTCGAGCGCACGGGCACGCGGAAGCTCGCGCTGAGCCGCAAGTACTTCTCGCTGGTGCCGGTGCGACGCGACGGGCGCGTGGTCTACGACGAGCGGCCATTCGCCGGGACGGCGGCTCCGGGCGACCTCATCCTCGTGCGCCTCGTGGTCGCCGGGTCGAACGACTGGCGCTACCTGATGATCGAGGACCCGCTGCCGGCCGGTGCCGAGGCCGTGACCCGACCCGACCTGCTCGAACTCGCCAGACCGCCCAACTGGACCTACGGGTCGCACCGCGAGTATCGCGACGATCGCGTGGCGCTGTTCCTCGACGCGTTGCCGGGACGCGCCGAGTTCGCGTACCTGCTGCGCGTGACCACACCCGGGCAGTTCCGGGCCATGCCGGCGCAGGTCACGCCGATGTACGTCCCGGGCGTGCATGCCTCGAGCGCCGCGCTGACGCTCGACGTGCCCAGCCCGCAGGAGCCTCGTCGATGATCGCCCCCGTGCTCAGGACCGCTCTCTGGATCGGCATCGTGGACGCGCTGGCCGGCGCGGCCCTCCTCGGGTTCCTCTACACGCCCGAGTCCAACGTGCTGATGCTCGCCCTGTCCGTGCTGCTCGTCGTGCTCGCGGCCGGCCTGTTGCTCGTGTCGTCGACCTCCGCCGCCCACGGCCTCGTGCATCGCCAGCCACCATGGGCCAGCGTCGGCGCGGCCGCCCGCCACCTCCCCCTCGTGGTCGTGGTGCTGGTGGTGCTCGGCGTGATCTGCGGGGGCGCCGGGTTCTTCGAGTCCTGGTGGATGGCGCGCGGCGGCGAGTTCGACGCCGCGGCCATCGCCGCCGGCGACATCACCCGCACCGGCTGGGTGCACAGCGCCGTCCACTGGATCGTCGTCCTCATCCAGTGGGTGCTGGTGCCGGCCTGGTTCGCCACGGCGCTGGCGTGGATCGCCGGCTACGACCGCCGGGACGTGCTGACGATGAAGTGGCTGACGGCCGGTCTCGACTGGCGGCTGCTCGTCGTCACGCTGCTCGGCGTGGCGTTGTGCGTGTGGCTGCCCTGGCGCTACGTGTACTGGCGGCCTCGGGCGCTGCCCGCCTCGGCGATCGAGGCCGTCTTCACCGGCGCGAAGCTGGCCGCGATGTACATGCTGTCGCAGGTGGCCTGGGCCCTGTCGCTGTGGACCGCCGCCCGCATGGTGCCGCCGCCGGCCGGTCCGCTCCCATGACGGCCAGCCTGCTCGTGCTGCTGTGGCTGCAGCCACCGACGGCGGTCACCACGTGTCGCAGCGTGGGCCTCGATCCGCAGCGCACCTGGCAGTTCGACAGGGCCGACGACGTGTGGCGCGTGACGCACTGGACGGGCGCGACGCGGACCCGGGAGGCGCGGGTGTCGCTCCCGGCGAGCGCCGCGGTGCAGCTGACCACGGCGGTCGTCAGCGTGAAGGCACGCACGAGCAACGGCGGCATCGACGTCTCGCTGGCGGGCACACCCGCCCGCGCCCAGCTCGACATCTACGTGAGCTACGAACTCGAGGTGAACGTCGACACGTCGTTGACGCCGGCCATCGACGACCTCAATACCGACGGGCCGATCGGCGTGACCTGCGACGTCGCCGCGCCACGCTGACGCGCACACACACAGTCCTCGGGACACGACGTGCCCGAGGCAGGGAGAGACACATGATCGACAGACGGGCACTGATGGGTTCGATGGCGGCCACCGCGCTGGCGGGCGCCATGCAGTCGGCAGGCGCGAGGCCGGTGCAAGCCGGCGCCAGGGGGCTGCGCGTGGCCCAGGCCAGCCGCTGGGTGGCCATCGGCGATTCGATCACGGACGCCGGCCGCGCCAAGCCGATTGGCGAGGGCCCCGGTGGACTCGGCACCGGCTACGTGCAGACCATGGATGCGCTGCTGCAGGCGTGGTACCCGGCCCGCCGCATCCGCCTGTTCAACGTCGGCACGAGCGGCCACACCATTCGAGACCTCAAGGCCCGCTGGCAGACCGATGTCGTCGATCTCCGGCCCGACTGGCTGTCGATCATGGTGGGCGCCAACGACGTGTGGCGGCAGTTCGATCGCGTCACGCAACCGGAACGCGGCGTGATGCCCGACGAGTACGAGCGGACCTACGACGAGGTGCTCACCGCGACGGCGCCGTCGCTCACGGGTGGGCTCGTCCTGATCACGCCGTTCTTCCTCGAACTGCGCACCAACGACCCGATGCGCGCCCGCATGGACGAGTACGGTGCCATCGTCAAGCGCCTCGCCGTCAAGCACAAGGCCATCGTCGTGGACAGCCAGGCCGCCTTCAACGTCGTCCTCGAGGACCTGCCGTCGGCGATGATCAACTGGGACCGCGTCCACCTCAATCACATCGGCGCGGCCGTCCTGGCGCGCGCCGTGCTGGCCGCGGTCGGCTTCGAGTGGGCGTAGCCGCCTAGGACTTCGGCTTCGCTTTCGGCGCGGGCGCTGCGGCGGCCGCGCCGTCGATCTTCAGGTCGGGCACCCCGAACTTGCCCTGCAGCGAGCGCAACTGCTCGAGGTCGATGGTCCCGATGATGTTGACCAGCGTCACGGTGCGGGCGTCGGACGACAGCACGGCGAGTCCGCCCGGCTTGTCGCCGTTGCGCCACAGGTAGATGGCCATGTCGCTGCCCTCGGCGGCCGACTTGGCGGCCAGCAGCCGCGACCACTGCCCCCCCGACAGCTGGCGCCGCACGCCATCGAGCACCGCCGGGTCGTACGCGCCGTCCTTGCCGTACGTGAAGCTCTTGACGTAGATGCCCTTGAGCGACGAGATCAGCGACTTGATCTCCTTGTCGTCCGTCCCGCTGGACATGAACGAGGCCGCCAGGCCGAGCAGTGCCTGATCGACCGAGACGTCGACGACGTCGATGGCGCCGGCACTGAGCCGGCTCATGTCGGGCAACTGCAGTTGCTGGGCACCCGCACGGTCCACACCGACCACCAGCGCCGCCACCACTCCACACAGCACGATCGTTCGACGCATCATCGGCGTCCGTCCCTTCCAGATGCCCCGCCGCCGACGGGCGCGGGTGCGGTGACCATGGGGCGCACCACCTTGCGGTGCGCGGAATTCAGCTCGCGGCTGGCGATCTGCAGGGCGAGCACGACCTTGGCGCGTGCGGCGAGCGCCTCGCGGCGGGTCTCGTACTCGCGATAGGCAAGGGGGCCGGCCAGCACCGCCAGCACGGTGGCGGCGATGGCCATCCAGCGCGACACGCGACGTGCAGGCCGTGGCGACACCGCCGGGGCCTCCCGAGCCAGGCGGGCGCGTACGCGCTGAGCGAAGCCGTCCGGAGGATCGACGGGCACGAGGGCCCGGCGCAGGCGGGCATCGGGATTCATCGGGCCGCCTCCCGCGTCAGGCGCGCGCGCAGCACGAGGAGGCCGCGGCGCAGGTGACTCTTCACGGTGTTCAGGGACATGTCGAGCGTCTCGGCAATCTCGGTCGGCGCCAGGTCGTCCATGTAGCGCAGCATCACGATGAGGCGCGCCCGAGGCGTGAGCCGCGCCAGGGCTCGATGCACCAACCGGTCGGCCAGGGGATCGGCGCCAGCCGGCACCACCTGGGGTTCGGCAATCTCGTCGAGCGAGCGCGGCAGGCGCCGCACCCGCAGCGTATCGATCACCCGATGGGAGGTCGTCCGCCGCAGCCAGGCCGCCAGGTGGGCCCCCGTCTCGATGCGCGGCAGCGAGGCATGCAGTTGCATGAACACATCCTGGGCGATCTCCTCGGCCAGCATCTCGTCCCGGACCCCATACCACGCGAGGCTGTAGACCTTCCGCTGATGACGACGGACGAGCGCCTCGAAGGCGTCGAGATCGCCTTGCCGTGCCGACAGCAGCAGGCGCTGGTCGCGGTCGGCCAGGGCCGGGTGTGTGAGGAGTGTGGCAGGGGCGTTCATGGCGCTCACCCTCGATATACGAGGCCAGGTCCCCCTCGGGGTGCAGGAAATCTCGCCGGGTGTCGTCGTTCAGCGCCACGCCAGCGTGCGCCAGGTCGACAGGCCGTCGGGCAGGGCGTCGATCACGCAGGCCGCGGCACGCGCGTAGCTGCCCTGCATGGCGTCCAGACTGCCCGGTCGCTGCACCTCCTGGTCGGAGGGACACGGCCCGGCGGGGCCCTCGCCGCGGGCCTCCCCGGGGAGCATCGGCCGGCCGATCGCGGCCGCCAGGCCTTCGGTCATCCAGGCCGGCGCCGCGACCAGGACGGGCGCCGTGAGCACGTGCACCAGCTCATGGCGGAGCGTCGGGCGCAGCGCCTCGGGGGTGAGGCGGGCGCCCGGTCCGGGCGACAGATCGATGCGGCAGCGGCCGTCGCCCCCGACTCGCGTACTGCCCGCGGTCCACCAGGCGCGACCGCTGGCTCGCTGGTACGCCTGCACGGTGGGATGCACCTCCACCACGACGTCGCGTGGCGCCGTGACCGCAAGCGTCAGGCGCAGGTCAGCCAGCATCGCCTGGACGTCCGCGCGCAGGCGCGGCGCCTCCGCCGTGAGCGCCGACGGCACGCGCAGCGTGACGCGATCGCCGCTCGCACGCAGCGCCGCGCCCGGGACATACGTCGCGAGGATCTGCGTCGTCGATGCCCCCCGCGCGGCCTGGACCGCCGCGCCGCGCACGCACAGGCCCGCGCCGTGCCCGATGCCACGCCCCGAAAAGCGATAACCCCGCCCCGTCCGCGTGATGTCCCAGGCATGACTCTTCACCACGTCCCAGCCGAGTCGACGACCGACCACGTGGCGGAAGGTCGTGGCGTCGATGTCGGCCGGGGTCAGCCCCTCGAGCGCCACACGCGCCGGCAGGCCCTCGCGCGTCCGCGCGGCGATGTGCACGTCGCGCAAGACATCCCCACGATGGCCAGCCTCGCGCAGCGCGGCGTGCAGCGCCTCCGCGTCGACGTCGCTGCGCCACGCGCGCACCTCGTGTTCGTTGGGATCGCGACCGATGCGGGTGATGTCGGGCGCCTCGCCGCCCCAGAGGTCGCGCGGCGACGACAGCACGCCGCTGCACGAGGCGGAGTACGGCACGGCCACCGTGTGCCCGCCTCGCGCCAGCACGACGCCTCGTGTGCGCCGCGTGGCGGCGCGACTCCATGGCGTCGCCGGCCCGAGCACCTGGCAGTGCGTCGTCTCGCAGACGTCGTACCCGTCGCGCGCATGTCGCCGCTCCGGCGCGGTGGCGTAGCTGCGTGCGGCGATCGCGAGCGCGTCGAGGGCCGCGGCCGGCAGGTCGGCGGCACCCTCGGCGGCCACCACACCCGCCACGTAGTTCTCGAGCGGCAGTGCGTCGACGCGCGCCGCCGCGCCCACGACGATCTCGCGCACGCGGCCCACCCGCACCGCGGGCTC
>NZ_JALHPM010000196.1:0-11221 GCF_022842525.1 Luteitalea sp. | reverse complement strand
CCGCGGGCTGTGCGGGACGTGTCGTGGCGCCTGAGGAGGGCGCCGGGGCCGGCGGGCGCGCGGGCACCGCCGTCGGACCCGGTGCCGGTGCGGTCGTCTCTCCCCCGCGGCCGACGGGCTGCGGAGTGACACCGGGCGGGGGCGGAGGTGGCGTCTGCGGTCGGCCCTGCGCGAGCACCGAGGCCGAGGCGAGCACCGCTAGCCAGACGGTCAGCTGAATCACGCGCGTCATGCGTCTTATTGTACGGAGATGGGCGCACTCGCCCTAGAAGAGGCCAAATGACCAGCTCACTGAAGACTGCCGCGCTGCTGGGCTTGCTCAGCGCCGTGTTCTTGTATCTCGGGCAATTGTTCGGCGGGCAGGGCGGTCTGTGGACCGCGTTTCTGCTCGCCCTGGTGATGAACGTCGGGTCCTACTGGTTCTCCGACAAGATCGTGCTCCGCATGTATCGCGCCGCGGAAGTGGGGCCCGGGCACCCGCTGCACCAGCTCACGGCCGAACTCGCGCAGCGGGCGCAGCTGCCGATGCCGAAGGTCTACGTCATCCCGGACGACTCGCCGAACGCCTTCGCCACGGGGCGCAACCCGCAGCACGCCGCGGTGGCCGCCACCGAGGGGATCATCCGGCTGTTGTCGCGCGAGGAACTGGCGGGGGTGATGGCGCACGAACTCGCGCACGTCAAGCATCGCGACATCCTCATCAGCTCGGTCGCCGCGACCCTGGCCGCCGCCATCATGATGGTGGCCCGCATGGCGCAGTTTGCCAGCTTCTTCGGCGGCAGCTCCCGCTCCGACGATGGGGAGGGCTCCAATCCGCTGGTGCTGCTGGTCGGGATCATCGTGGCCCCGTTGGCGGCGATGCTGATTCAGACGGCGATCTCCCGCTCGCGCGAGTTCGTCGCCGATGCGGGCGGCGCGGCGATCGCCGGGTCGCCGATGGGCCTGGCCAGCGCCCTCCGCAAGATCGAGGGCTACAGCCAGCGCGTCCCCATGGACGCCAACCCGGCGACGGCGCACATGTTCATCATCAAGCCCTTCAGCGGCCGTGGCCTGATGTCGCTCTTCAGCACCCACCCGCCGACGGAGCAGCGAATCGCGGCCTTGATGGGAAGGGCCGTGTAGCCCCTGATTCGCTCGGCGAAATGCCGGGAATGCCGCAATGCCGGGAATGTCGAAGGCCTCGGGGTTCGACGGCATTCCGGCATTCGGGTCCTCAGTGGCCTGTGAAGGACATCACCCGCGCCGATGAATGGTCCGGTCCAGCTCGGCATCGTCTGCAGGCCACCCCTCCTCGGGATGCACCGGACGGATTGACGCGGTCGCACCGCGAAGGTCCAGCGAGAGGGTTGCTCTGTAATCCGGGCCGAACGTCGCACAGCGGGCAGTGCCTCGAGTGGTCCGGGCGAGCCCGCTTCATACACACCGCGCATGGCGTCACGGATGGCCGTCATCCCCGCCGCACTCGGCCGAACGCCCCACCACCGGCCACCATGGTCACGCTGACATCACGCACTGGATCAGCGAGCGCCTCGAACACGAACGGCAAGTTGTTCTCGTACGTGTAGCTGTTGCCGACAAACAGCACTCGGAGCGGCGAGGCCAACGAGGCGGAGAGACCTGTCGACTGTACGCAATGTGGGTCGCGCGCACTGTGCACCAGCAAGAACGCGAGAAGGTACATTCGAAGCATGGCTACCCCGACGCCGAGTCAGCCTGGATGCCGGGAATGCCGGGAATGCTGGGAGTGATGTTCTCGGCATTCCGGCATTCGGCATCGCGGCATTGTCAGAACTGGTCCGCAATCCAGTCCGTTTGCCGCCGCACGTCCTCCTCGGGTGTGCGGCGGTGCTCGTTGTGGCGGGCGCGCAGCGTTGCCAGTACCCCCTTCACCTGTGCGGTGTACGCGGGGTCGGGATGCTTGCGCACGTAGAGGCGGGCGTACCTGGCGAGCAGGTGCGGCGCCTCGGTCTCGAGGAACTGAAGGAAGTGATCGCGGCTGCCGTCCTCGAGGTACAGCACGTTGCCGCCCAGCAGTGGGACGCCTGCGTCGTCGATGGCCGCCAGCGTGGCCTCGATTCGGGACGGGTGCGTCGAGAACCCCGGTACGAGGGGGCTCATGAGGACGCCCGCCCGCACCCCGGCCTCCTGCAGATGGCGGACGGCGCGGAGCCGCTGGAGCGGCGGGGCGGTGCCCGGCTCGAGGCGTTCCCACGCGGCGTCGACCGTGGGCACGCTCATGTACACGGTGGCGAGCCCCCGACGTGACATGCGCGCGAGGATGTCGGCGTCACGCACCACCAGGGGCCCTTTCGTGATCAGCCCGATCGGCGTGCTGGCCGCTTCCAGGTGTTCGAGGCAGGCGCGGGTGAGCCGGTAGTGTCCCTCGATCGGCTGGTAGGGATCGGTGGCGGTGCCCACGGCCACGAGTGACGGGGTCCACGAGGGGCGCGTGAGCTCGCGCGCCAGGACCTCGGCCACGTTGCGCTTCACGAAGATGTACGACGAGAACTGATCGCCGGCGCCCATCTCCATCTGTGTCTGGTAGCGACGCGCGAAGCAGTACTGGCAGGCGTGCGTGCAGCCGCGGTACGGATTCAGCGTCCACGAGAACGGCATGCCCTTCGTGCGGTTGAGCGCCGAGCGGCACACCACCTCCTGGTAGTGCGCATCATCGGCACGGCGCCGTGCCGAGGGCAGGGCGGCGACACCGTCCGCCTTGACGAGCGCGGCGACGGCACGGGTGGTGAGGGGCTCCTCGAAAAGCGCCAGCTGTCGCGTCATTTTCGTCTTTTCTTCGCATTGTCACTGCTCGGGCCACGCGGGTCAAGCTGGAGGGATCAACCGCCCGGCAGTTCGGGTAGACTGACCCGGCTATGACATTCAGACTGTTCGCGTTCCGGGCGCTCGTCGCTTCGTCGGTGGTCGTGTTCGCCGGCGCAGCCACGGCGCAAGTTCCCTCCACCCAGGACCTCGTGGGGACCTGGAGCCTGACCATGACGTCGCCGCAGGGCACGCACCCCGGCACGCTCGTCATCAAGGACGAGGCCGGCAAGCTCGCCGGCGCGATGACCGGCGAGATGGGGTCGATCCCCGTCGACGTCAAGACGACCGAGACGGGGGTCTCCATCGCGTTCACCGTGGACTACCAGGGACAGCCGCTGCCGATCGTGCTGGCCGGCAAGGTCGCCGGCGCCACGATGAAGGGCGCGGTGGACTACGGCAACGGCGCGGCGGCCGGTGACTTCACGGCCAGCAAGGGCGGTGCGGCTGCTGGGGCCGGCGCGGCGGGTCCGCTCGCTGGCGCCTGGGACATCACCGGCGATGGCGGTGGCGGCTACTCGTTCAACTTCACGCAGGACGGCACCACCGTTGGTGGCACCCTCAAGACGCCCGACGGTCTCGACATTCCCATCAAGGGCACCCTCGAGGGTTCGGCGCTGACCCTGACCGTGGTCGCCGACGGACTGTCGGGCACCATCAAGGGCACGATCGACGGCGGCGTCATCAAGGGCACGTACGACATCGGCGGCAACGCCGGCGCGTATTCGGCCGCACGGAAGCCGTAAGCGCGTGACGCCCGCGCCGCACAGGAGGCCGGCGGTGCCCGCCGGGGGATCACCGCCGCGCCTGCTGTTCATCGATGCCCTGCGGGGCTTCGACATGTTCTGGATCACGGGCGGCGACATCCTCTGTCGCGCGCTCGCGGTCTGGCTCGGGTGGGCGTGGCTCGACCACCAGATGGAGCACCTGCCCTGGGAAGGGTTCGTGTTCTACGACCTGATCTTCCCGCTCTTCATCTTCATCGTCGGCATCGTGTTGCCGATGTCGCTGCAGCGATACGAGGCGAAGCCCTCCGCGGCCTATCCGCGCATCCTGCGTCGAGTCGCCCTGCTGCTCCTGCTCGGCTGGATCAACTGGGGGTTGTTGCAGTTCGACCTGGCGGCGATGCGCTGGCCGGGCGTCCTGCAGCGGATCGCCATCTGCTATCTCTTCACGGCGCTCGCGGTGCTGCATCTGCGGATGCGGGGCCAGGCCATCCTGGCCGCGTCACTGCTGCTCGGCTACTGGGCGCTCCTCGCCTTCGTGCCGGCGCCCGGCTTCCAGGCCTACGACCTGTCGCCCGAGGGCAACCTCGTGGGCTACGTCGATCGGCTGGTGCTGCCTGGCACGTTCTGCTGCTATCCCTACGGCGACAACGAAGGGCTGCTGTCGCACATCCCGGCGGTGGCCACGTGCCTGTTCGGCGCGCTGACGGGATGGTGGTTCATGCAGCCGCGGCCCGCCATGCAGAAGCTGCGCGGACTGGTGCTGGCCGGCGTCGCGAGTCTGCTGATCGGCATGGCCTGGTCACCGCTGTTCCCGGTGATCAAGAACCTGTGGACGAGTTCCTACGTGATGATCGCGGCAGGCTGGAGTCTGCTGCTCGTGGCCGTCTTCTACTTCGTCATCGACATCCAGGGGGCGCGGCGCTGGGCCTTCCCGTTCGTCGTGATCGGGATGAACGCGATCACGATCTACGTCACGCAGGAGTTCATCAACTTCCCGGATATCGCGAAGTTCTTCCTCGGTGGCGTGGCGTCCCTCTCGGGGGCCGCGGGTCCGGTGATCCTGGCCATCGGCGGCATCGCCGCCCGCTGGATCTTCCTCCGCTACCTGCACCGCAACGGGACGTTCCTGCGGGTCTAGGGAATTTCAGGATTTCTGGATTTCAGAATCTCACCATCCGTCGCTGCTCCTCGAGGATGTCGGCGAGTGTCTGCGCCATGGGGATCTCGGGGCGCCAGCCGGTGGCGGCCGACAGCCGCGCGTGGTCTCCGAGCAGGAGCGGCACGTCCACCGGTCGCAGCTTCTCCGGCGCTACGACGACCTCGATCGGTCGTGCCACCAGCGCGCGCAGCATCGCCAGCAACTCGCCGATCTCGACCGCCTCACCTCGGCACGCGTTGTAGATCTCGCCGCGGGCCCCGTGCTGCATCACGAGACGGTAGGCGCGCACGATGTCGCGCACGTCGGCGAGATCGCGCCGTGGCGTGAGGTTGCCGACCCGCATCGGCCCGGCGTCCAGGCCCGCTTCGATGCGCGCCACCTGATGGGCGAACTCCGGGGCGAAGAACCCCGGGCTCTGCCCTGGCCCGATGTGATTGAACGGGCGCACCACGACGACGTCCAACTGCTCGCGCCGCGCGGCTTCGAGCGCCACCATTTCCTGCGCGAGCTTGCTGACGCCGTACGGCGTCGACGGCGCGATCGGCGAATCCTCGGCGAGGGCGCGATCCGAGGGCGCGTAGACGACCGCGGACGTGGTCACCAGCACGCGCGCGTCCGGTGCGTGGCGTGCCACGGCGGCCAGCAGCACGTGGGTGACGTAGGCGTTGAGCTCGAGCGTGAGATCGGTGTTGGCCCAGGCGGCGCCCTGGTTGGCCGCCCCGGCGAGGTGATACACGGCCGAAGGTTGCAGGGCCGCGATCGCGCGGTCGACGGCCGCGGCGTCACGCAGATCGATGGCGGTCCAGGTGATGTCGTCATCGCCGGCCAGCGCGGTGCCGCGCGGTGGCTCACCGGGCCGGTACCACCCCTGCACCGGCGTTCCCTCGCGCCGCAGCAGCGCCAGCAGGTGCGTGCCCGCGAAGCCGGCAGCACCCGTGACCAGGACAGGGCGGGGCATCTGCTTAGAACGAACGGTTGCCGAAGCTGCCCGAGGTGCCGGTGTTGCCACCGAACGCCCCCAGGAAGTTCGAGAACGTGCCCAGCCCTGCCAGCGTGAAGCCGATGTTGAAGCGGCGGTCCTGTGGCACGGAGAACGTCGAGAACTGCGGGAAGTTGTACTGCTGATACTCGACGACGATGCCGCAGCACTGCGCGTTGTAGTACCCGACGATGCGCTGGTCGAGCATCACCGAGCGGCCGATGTCGTAGTAGAACGAATACGTGCCGCCGAGCCGGTTGCCCCTGGTGCGGAAGCTGGTGCTGGCGTTGAAGAAGTTGTCCGGACGTGTCGGGTCGAACGAGAACTTGCGCTGGCTCCAGCCGCCGTTGACGTCGAGCCACTGCGACAGCGCGTAGGTGCCGTTGATGCGGATGCTCTGGAACTCGCCGGCACGGTCGTCCCAGTCGAGGCGCGTCGTGATCGACGTCTTCTCGCTCGGCGCGAAGGCGGCGCCGAGGTTGATCGGCGAGAAATTGCTGGGCGCGCGTCCGAAGAAGTTGAGCGGGAATGCCCCGAAGTCGTACAGGCTGGCCTGAGGGTCGCTGTAGTAGCTCTGGGTCAGGCCCACCGTCAGGAAGTCGCGGGTCCTGGCCGTCGAGGCGCCACTGCGCCGCTTGGCCGTGAAGCGATTGACGATGCCGTAGGCGATGCGGGTGGTGCCGCCGTAGGTGAAGTCGTAGCCTTCGAGCTTGGGGATCCGGTCGTAGTTGTCGAAGGCGGTGAGGCGCTGCACCGTGAAGGTCGGCTCGATGGTGTGCTTGTACTTCTCGCCGTAGCCGTTGTTCGGCGTGTCCCACACCCGCGAGAACTTCGGTCCGACGATGTCGGTGCGCAGATCCCAGTAGGAGCGCGTCAGGGGCGCGTCTTCGGGGATGCCGCCGAGACGCCCGTTGGCCTGCGGGACGTAACTCTTGTCGTAGCGGGTGTAGTGGTAGGAAATCGACGAGTTGAACGTCAGGTACGGCAGCTTGTTGAAGGGGACGCGAATCGTCGGATTGACATCGAAGCGGTTGAGGCTCGAATCGAGTTCGCGGTCGCCGTCCTTGTCGATGCGCGCAATCGAGACGTGTTCGCTGTTGAAGCTGTAGTAGATCGGCGTCTTGCCGATGCGGCTCTGGGCGAGGCTGTACGACAGCCGCGGCGTGCCGCCCTGCAGGCTCGAGTTCGTGTCGGAGTAGAACAGCTCGGTGGTGTCGTAGGTCGCACTGACGCTCTGCCGGCCCCAGTTGCCCGAGATGTTGCCGCGGACGCTGCGCGTGCGCGACGACCAGTCATACGGATTCTGGTTGAAGGTCGCGCGCGTGACGACACTGGAGAAGTAGTCGACGTTGCCGCGGGCGCGCAGACCGAGCGGCAGCACCTGGGCCACGTTGGCGCGGATCTCGTAGTTGGTCGCCGCCGGCGTCGTCACCGAACCGAGCGAGCTCGTGTACGTCGCTTCCTTCTCCTTCAGGTAGTAGGTCGTGACGTTGCCCTGGGACCCGCGGCCGGCGACGTAGCGATACTCCCCGCCGACGCCCTGCCCTCGCTTGGCGAACCAGTCGTGGTAGACGGTGGCGTCCTGGCTGCGGTTGATGGCCCAGAAGAACGCGTTGCTGACGCTGGGGCCGCGGATGACCGAGGAGCCATACGTCGGCAGCAGGAAGCCGGTGGCGCGGTCGTCACCCTGGATGGGGTAGTACATCACCGGCAGGTAGAACATCGGCACGCCCTTCACCTTCAGCACCGTGTTCTTCATGATGGCGTACTCGTCGAGTTCGACCAGCGACGTGCTCGACACGAGCTCCCAGCGCGGCGTCGGCTGCACGCAGCTGGTGAAGCCACCGCGCGTGATCTTGTAACGCTTGGGTCCGACCTTCTCGATCACCTCACCGTAGAACAGCGCGTCGGGTTCCTGCGTGCCGAAGAAGCTCTTGTCGACCTTGTCGCCGAGGTAGGTCGAGCCGGTGGCGTTGTGGAACGTGCCCACCTTGGTGTCGAGGTTGAACTCGAGCCGCTCGGCGGCGATGCGTGTCTGGGGCGACGTGTAGACCACGTTGCCGGTGGCCACCATCAGTCGCGTCTCGGTGTCGTAGTCGACCTGATCGGCGAAGAACTTCTGCTTGCCGGCGTCGTCGGTCATCTCGACCTCGCCGAGGAAGCGGAACTTCGAGCCGTCGATCTCGATCTTCAGCTGGCGCGACAGCTTGAAGCCCGGGACCTGCTGCGCGTGGGCGGCCACGGGGAGCGCGGCCAGGACGAGCAGGAGCGCGAGGACACGGAGCGTCGGAATGGATGGCACGGGCTGGACAGGGAGGTCGGGCGTGGCGACCCGCAGAATATCACGCGGGATCGCGCGCCCCGGCCTGGTCGTCGAGCCAGCCGCGGACGGCGCCGACGAGAAACAGCGAGCCCGCGACCACCACCTCCGCACCGTCTTCGGACGCGCGCGCCATGGCCGCGGTTGGCGTGGCGGCGGCCTCGACGGGCATCGCGGGAGCCAGCCGCGTGATCAGGGCAGCCAGGTCGTCGGCCGGCAGCGCGCGAGGGAAGTCCACGGCCGTGGCGATGACCCGACGGGCATGCGGCAGCAGCGGCGTGAGAAGTCCCGCCACGTCCTTGTCGCGCATGCAGGCGGTGACCAGCGTGACCGGCGAGAATCCGCTGCTCTGCAGCCAGCGGGCGAGGGCCGTGGCACCCGCAGGGTTGTGTGCGCCGTCGAGCACCAGTGGCGCGCCGCCGGGGAGATGCCGCCGCTCCAGGCGTCCCGGCCAGCGCGCCTCGCGCAGCCCGGCGGTGATGGCGTCCCGCCCGCCGCCGATGCCGCGGGCCTCGAGCACTTCGAGCAGGCGCACGGCCACGACGCCGTTGGCCACCTGATGTCGCCCCGGCAGCGCCAGTGCCACCGGGCCGTAGTGGCGCCATGGCGTCTCGAGGCGCAGCGTCGTCTCGCCGGCCGTCTCCGTGGCGTCCACCACGACGTCCTCGGCCGCGAGGACCAGGCGGGCGCCCCGCGCCCGGCAGGTCTCGGCGATGACGGCCGCCGGCTCCGTCTCCGTGACGCCGCTCACCACGATGGCGTCGGGCATGATCACCCCGGCCTTTTCTCCGGCGATCGCCGTCAGCGAATCGCCCAGCTGCGCCATGTGGTCGAGGGCGATCGAGGTGATCGCCGCGTACGGCGCCCTGACGATGTTGGTGGCGTCGTGCCGACCGCCGAGGCCGACCTCGATCACGGCGACCTGCACGCGTGCCTCGCGGAAGATGACGAAGGCCGCGGCGGTGGTCAGCTCGAAGTAGGTCGCAGGACCGCCGAGGGTGCCGGCGGCGAGCAGGGCGTCCTCGGCCTCGAACACGGCCTGCAACGCCGCGTCGAGCTGCCCGTCGTCGACATCGACGCCGTCGATGGCAAAGCGCTCACGCACATGCAGGAGATGTGGCGACGTGTAGCGACCGACGCGCAGCCGCGCGGCCTGCAGGGCCGCGGCGACCATCGCCGTGACCGAACCCTTGCCATTGGTGCCGGCGACGATGACCGGGAGGAAGGCCTGCTGCGGCTGCCCGAGCGCGGCGACCAGCGCGCCGATCGTGTCGAGCCCGAGCTTGAGCCCGAAGAACTCGCGGGTGGCGAGGCGGTCCTGCGGCGTCATGCCGGCGCGTGCATGAACCTCAGCGCGTCGGCGACCGCGGCCTTCAGCTTGCGGCGGTCGACGATCATGTCCACCATGCCGTGCTCGACGAGGAACTCGGCGCGCTGGAAGCCCTCGGGCAGCTTCTGGCGAATGGTCTGCTCGATGACGCGCGGACCGGCAAAGCCGATGAGCGCCTTCGGCTCGGCGATGTTGAGGTCACCGAGCATCGCGAAGCTGGCGGTGACGCCACCGGTGGTCGGGTCGGTCAGCACGGAGATGAAGGGCAGGCCGGCGCGATCGAGTCGGGCCAGCGCCGCGCTGACCTTGGCCATCTGCATCAGCGACAGCGTGCCTTCCATCATGCGGGCCCCGCCCGAGCACGACACCACGACGACGGGCCGGCGGTACTGCAGGCCACGCTCGATGGCGCGGGTGATCTTCTCGCCGACCACCACGCCCATGCTGCCGCCGATGAAGGAGTACTCCATCGCGGCGATCTCGGTCTCGATCCCGTCGATGGTGCCGGTGCCACAGACGATGGCGTCCTTCAGGCCGCTCGCCTCCTGCGCGGTGCGCAGCCGCTGCGAGTAGGGCTTGGTGTCGATGAAGTTCAGGGGATCGGTGGAGGCGAGGTCACGGTCGTGCTCGACCCAGGGCCCGTCGAACAGCATGGCCAGCCGGTCGGCCGCGCCGAGCCGGAAGTGGTGGGCGCACTTGGGGCAGACCTGCAGGTTGCCGTCGAGGTCCTTCTTGTAGAGTGCCTGGCTGCAGTCGGGACACTTGACCCACACGCCTTCCGGGATGCGGCTCGTCTTCTGCGCCGGAGCGATGGGTTTGGGAACGCGCTTGAACCAGGCCATGGCATTCGTCGCGGCGACGCGGCGGCGGAGACGGGCTCCGGTCGCCCTGTCCGTCGGCAGGCGAAGGGACAGGTTAGTCAGCCGCGGAGGGGAACGCAAGGGCTGGGCGCCCGGCCCCTAGCGCTGCCGGGGAACGTAGTACTGCGTGCCCTGCTGCATGTGCTCGATCTGTCGCAGCAGATCCTCGACGTCCTCGTCGTGCCAGTCGAGGTCGAGCGACGAGGTCTCCACCACCAGCAGCGGCGCCCCCGTGTAATGGAAGAAGAAGTGGTTGAACGCGTCGTTGAGCTCGCCGATGTGGTGGTCGTCGGCGAGTCGACGGTCCGGGGAACGCCGGGCGCGGTCGCGCAGGCGCTTGCGCAGCCGGTCGGTCGGGCACTGCAGGTAGACGACGACGTCCGGGGTGGGGAGGTCGCGGGCCAGCAGGTCGTACAGGCGCTGGTAGATGAACAGTTCGTTGTCGTCGAGGGTCAGGTAGGCGAAGATCTTGTCCTTGTCGAATAGGTAATCGCACACCGTGGCCTGACTGAACAGGTCGCCCTGGCGAAGCGTCTCCTGTTGCCGGTGTCGAGCCAGCAGGTGGAAGAGCTGGGCCTGGAATGCGGCGCCGGCGACTTCGGACTTCCGATCGGGCGCAAACGGGTTCTCGACATCGTCGAGGACGAGGCTGGCGTCGAGGCGCTGGCCGAGGCGCTCGGAGAGCACGGCCTTGCCGACACCGGGAGGGCCCTCGATCGCGAGGTAGCGCGCGTCCACGTTGCGCCTGAGTATATCGACGCGCTTCGAGGAGCGGCAAGTCGCGCGTGCTAGCATGCGCCCGAGTGATGACGCGTCGCCTGTTGCCCCTCGCCTCGCTGGCGGTGGCCACCGCCTGTGCGTCGGTTCCGCCGCCGCCTCCCCCGGTCGTCGCCCCGCCGTACGAGCCCAAGATCGCCAGCATCCTGCGCCTCGAGGACCACCGCGTCCTGGAGGATGCGCAGTCGCGGCCCGCCCCGCCACCGCCTCCGGCCGTCGATCGGCGCGGCCGGCCATTGCCGGCACCA
>NZ_JALHPM010000195.1:0-11296 GCF_022842525.1 Luteitalea sp. | reverse complement strand
GAGGATGGCTCCGGGGGGAGGATTCGAGCCCGACGGCGAGCCGCTGGCGGAGCCGCGGGCCTGAAGGCGGTCGCGCCGACCAGCCGAGCAACGCGAGGATGGTCGGGGCGACAGGATTCGAACCTGCGACTTCTCGCTCCCAAAGCGAGCGCTCTACCAGGCTGAGCTACGCCCCGTCCCCGACCGCAGCCGTCGATCGTACTACACCGGCGAGTGGGTACCCGTCCCGCGCGCCTCCCTGCCGCCCGGCGCCAGGCGGCGTGGCCACACCCTTGCATGACGACGCGGGCCGGCAGACCGGCTGGATCTCGGTTGGCCGGGACGTCACCGGGCAGTTCCGTGCGCGCACCGAACTCCGCGCGCCGCACGACGTGCTCACCGACATGGTGGTGGGCGTCGACGACGGGTTCTGGCTGTGGCACATCCCGCGTGGCGCGGCGCGCTTTCAGTCAGCGGTGGGCGGCGATGCTGGGACACGATCTGGCGACGCTCACGCCCCACGTCGACACCTGGACGCGCCACGTGCATCCGGACGATCTGCCGCAGGCCTGCAAGGCGCTCGACGACCACGGGGCGCTGACCGACATCACCGCACGCAAGGAGATGGAACTCGCCCTGCATGCGCGCGAGGCCAAGCTGCGCGAGGCCCTGGCCGCCAACGAGGCGCTCGTGCAGGAACTCCGTCAGGCCCTCGATCGGGTCAGGACGCTGGCCGATCTCCTGCCGCTCTGCATGCACTGCCGCAAGGTGCGAGACGACGATGGCGACTGGGCCCAGATCGAGGAGTACGTCGCGTCACACACCGACACGTCCTTCTCGCACGGGATTTGTCCCGAGTGCCTCCGGACGCACGACCCGGAGTACCCCCAGTAGGGCGTGTCCGTTCGCCTGCGGTTGGGTATGCTCTCCGGCGTGCCTCGCGCCGCGCGTTCTGCCATCGCCACGTTCTTCGTCGTCACCTTGTCGATCGCCGGGGCCGGCGTGTGGCTCGTGCGTTCGGGCAGCGCGCCATCGCGCGCCACACAACTCGAGCCGCCCGGACGAATGGAGCAGGCCACGATTCGCGGCACCACGGCCACGCTCGTCAATGGCCGTCGCGTGACACCGGCCGGCATCGTCATCCGCACGCACTCGTACGCGTGGGGGCTGGCCATCAGTCCCGACCAGTCCCGCGCGGCACTGTTGCGGGCCGATGCGATCGAGGTGGTCGACCTGGCCCCACCGCATGCCATCCGGCGCTATCCGCCGCGGGGGACGAAGGACGAGTCGTACGGGTCGGGCACCTACATGGGCGTCACCTTCTCGCCCGATGGCCGGTCGCTCTACTACAGCAACGCCAACGAGGGGCAGATCCTGCGCCTCGACCTCGATACGGGCCTGGTCACGCCTGTCGTCGACATCGACGACGACACCGTCACGGACAGCTTCGTCGGCGACTTCGTGCTGACGCGTGACGGCACCACCATCGTCGCCGTGGACCAGGCCAACTTCCGGCTGGTGACGATCGACGTCGCCGCGGGCCGGGTGCGGCAGTCCGTGCGCGTCGGGCGCCACCCGTTCGCCATCGCGCTCTCGGCCGACGAGCGCACCGCCTGGGTGTCCAACGTCGGCATGTTCGAATACCCGCTCATTCACGGCGTCACCCCGGAGAATCGCGCCACGGCCGGCATCACGTTCCCGGCGTACGGCATCCCCTCGAGGGAGGCCGTCGAGGGGACCACGGTCGAGGGCGTGGCGGTGCCTGGTCTCGGGCCGCTCAATCATCCCGACGCGATGTCGGTCTTCAAGGTCGACCTCGCCTCGGCGACGGTGACGCAGAAGATCCACACGGGCTATCTCGTGGGCGCCGAGCGTGGCGACACGCGCACCGTTGGCGGCGCCAGTCCGGGCGCGCTGGCGGTCGGGCGCGATCGCATCTACGTCTCCAACGCGACCAACGACACGGTCAGCGTGCTCGACGCCGCCACCGGCGCGCGGGTGGCCGAGATCGAACTCAACGTGCCCGGGCTCGAGACGCTGCGCGGTGTGCTGCCGTTCTCGGTGGCGCTGACGGCCGACGAATCGCGGCTCTACGTCGCGTGCGCGGGGCTCAACGCGGTGGCCGTCATCGACGTGCGGACGCGGCGCGTCGAGGGCTACGTGCCGGCGGGCTGGTTCGCGGCGCTGCTCGCCCTGTCACCGGATGGCCAGCGGCTGTACGTGGCGAGTGCCAAGGGACTCGGATCCGGTCGGAACGCCGGGCCCGACTTCGCAGACCCGGGGCGCGGCCTGCATCCCGGCGACATCATGCAGGGCACCCTGCAGATCGTCGACGCACCGCGCGGCACCGTGCTGACCGACGGCACGCGACAGGTGGTGGAGAACACCTACGTGCGGCGGGCCGTACCCGCGGAGGCGTCGCGCCGACTGCCGTACGACAACTCCCGTGCCGACGGCCCGATCACGCACATCGTCTTCGTCGTCAAGGAGAACCGCACGTTCGACCAGGTCTTCGGCCAGCGGCGCAACGCGCGCGGCAATCCGGCCGGGGCCACCCTCGGGCTCGGGGTGCGGGTGGCGAGTCGCGACGGCACGCGCGTGCTCGACCGGGTGGACATCACGCCGAACCACCATGCGCTCGCGGACCGGTTCGCGATCAGCGACAACTTCTACTGCGATGCGGATCAGTCCAACACCGGGCACCGCTGGGTCGTCGGCGTCTACCCGAACGAGTGGGTCGAAGTGAACGCGCGATCGCGCATCGAGTCGCGTCCCTTCGGCACCGCGCCAGGCCGGCGCAACGTCAACGGCGCCAGCGCCGTGATCAACCCCGAGGACTACAACGAAGCCGGCGCCCTCTGGGAGCACCTGTCGCGACACGCCGTGTCGTTCTACAACTTCGGCTTCGGCGCCGAGATGCCGCAGTCGATCGAGGAGCAGATGCACAAGGAGACCGGCATCCGCATGGCGGTCTCGTTCCCGCTGCCCAAGGCGCTCTTCGACCGATCCTCGCGCAAGTACCCGACGTACAACATGGCCATCCCCGACCAGTACCGCATGGACATGTTCGAGGAGGAACTGCGCGATCGCTGGGAGAGCGGAGACGAACCACTGCCGTCCCTCCTCACGATCGTCCTCCCCAACGACCACATGACCGGCGAGCATCCCGAGGACGGCTATCCGTTCCGCGAGTCCTACGTCGCCGACAACGACCTGGCCCTCGGCCGCCTCGTCGAGCGGCTGTCGCACACACGGTGGTGGCCGCACATGCTCATCGTCGTGACCGAAGACGATGCGCAGGGCGGCACCGACAGCGTGGACGCGCACCGATCGCTGCTGATGTTCATCAGCCCGTGGGTCAAGCGGGGCTACGTCTCGCCGGTGCTGGCCAGCTTCGGCTCCGTCATGCGTCTGCAGTTCACCTTGCTGGGCCTGCCAGCGCTGAACCAGTTCGACGGGACGGCGACGCTGGTGGACGACATCTTCACGGACACTCCGGACATCACGCCGTACTCGGCCCTCGACGTGGACCGGCGCCTGTTCGACCCGGCGGTGGCCTTCTCGCCGTTCGACCGCCGCTTCAACTGGAAGGCGATGGTCGAGTCGCCGGTGATGGACGATCCGGCCGACATGCGCCGCGACCTCGCCGCCGCGCCGTCACGTCCGTGAGCTCGGCGGCGGGCGTCCGGCGAGCGGTCCCTCTGTAGCAGCGACAGTCTGGCAATTGTTGCGGCGCCGACCTCCCGCCGCCGCCGCGCCCTGGCCGACGGTACTGTGGAAGCACGCCCATGACGACCGTCACCCTCACGCCCGTCGCCGCGGACGCCGAAGAGGCACGCCGCAAGGACTACAGCCTCGTCGGTCGCGACACCGTGCGCGCCATCGAGCGCGGGCTCGCGGACGCCGACTGGTACACGTCACCGGTCCCGCGTGACGTGATGCGCGAGCTGCTCGAACGCCGGGATGGCCCGGCCATCCGGGACACGCTGCTCTACTTCGGCCTGATCGCCGCGAGCGGGTGTGCGACCTGGGCGCTCTGGCAGTCGTGGTGGGCACTGGTGCCGATGATGATCTACGGCGTGCTCTACGCCTCGGCGTCGGACGCGCGTTGGCACGAGGCCGGCCACGGCACGGCCTTCCGCACCGACTGGATGAACAACGCGCTCTACGAAGTGGCGTCGTTCATGGTGCTGCGCGAGTCGGTGCCGTGGCGCTGGAGCCACACCCGTCATCACAGCGACACCATCATCGTGGGGCGCGACCCCGAGATCGCCATCCCGCGGCCACCCGACCTGCTCGAGATGTTCCTCAAGGTCTTCAACTACCGGGCGTGGCGCCGGTATGTGACCAACATCACGCTGCACGCCATCGGACGGGTCACGCCGATCGAAGCCACCTTCATCCCGCCGTCCGAGTACCCGAAGGTGTTCCTGCGGGCCCGCCTCTACGCCGCGATCGTGCTGGCGATGATCGGGCTGTGCGTGTACTTCCGCACCTGGCTGCCGTTCGTCTTCGTGCTGGGCCCCAACCTCTACGGCGCGTGGCTGATGGCGATCTATGGCTGGACGCAGCACGCCGCGCTGGCCGAGAACGTACTCGATCACCGGCTCAACTGCCGGACGATCTACATGAACCCGGTGCACCGGTTCCTCTACTGGAACATGAACTACCACACGGAGCACCACATGTTCCCGCTGGTGCCGTATCACCAGTTGCCGCGCCTGCACGCCCTCGTCAGGGACGACTGCCCGGAGCCGTACCCGAGCCTGCTGGCGGCATACCGCGAGATCGTGCCGGCCGTGCTCCGCCAGATCCGCGAGCCAGGCTGGTACGTGCGCCGCGCGCTGCCGCCGACCGCGCGCCCCGTCGGCACCCGACCGACGGCCGCGGCCATCATCCCGACGGGTGTCCCCTCACCCGAGGGCTGGATCGACGTGTGCGCCAGCACCGTGCTCCGCGCCGAGGACGTGATTCGCGTCGACCACCACGACCAGACGTACGCCGTCTATCGCACCGCACGAGGCACGGTGCACGCCACCGACGGCATGTGCACCCACGGCAACACCCACCTGGCCGACGGCATGGTCAGCGGCACCCTCGTCGAATGTCCGAAGCACAACGGTCGCTTCGATGTCGTCACCGGCGAACCGCGCCGCCTGCCGGTGTGTCTCGCGCTGCGGACCCACGCGGTCAAGGAGGAGGGCGGACGCGTGTGGCTGAACGTCTCCCGCGCCCAGGTCCCTGATGCGTCGGCCCCGGTCTACACGTTCCGCGTCGTCAGCAACCACAACGTGGCGACGTTCATCAAGGAGCTGGTGCTCGCGCCGCTCGCGCCGGACCGGGAGTCGGGCGTCGACAGTCGGGCCTCGGACTGGCCGGCATACGCCCCGGGGCAGTACATGCAGCTGCACATCCCGGCGTACGGCGAAGTGCGGCTCTCCGAGATCGCCGTCGACGAGCCGTATGCGTCGGTGTGGGCGGCGCATCACCTGTTCGACCTGCGGGCGCACAACACGCTGTCGGTGAAGCGCAACTACTCGCTGGCGACCAATCCGGCCTCGCCGACCCGCGAACTGCGCTTCAACGTGCGCATCGCGACCCCGCCGAGCGGGCAGGACTGCGACGCCGGCGCCGGGTCGTCGTGGGTGTGGCGACTCAAGCCCGGCGAGACGGTGCAGGCCAGCGGGCCCTTCGGCGACTTCCTGCCTCGCGACGGCGATCGTGAGCTGGTGTACGTCGGCGGAGGGGCTGGCATGGCGCCGATCCGTGCGCACCTCTCGCATCTGTTCGAGACGCTGCAGACGGGACGTCAGGTGTCGTACTGGTATGGCGCACGCTCGGGGCAGGAGGTGTTCTACGAGGATTACTTCCGCGACCTCGAAGCCAGGTTCCCCAACTTCCGTTTCCATGTCGCGCTGTCGGCACCGCTGCCCGAGGAGGACTGGCGCGGCGCCACCGGCTTCATCCACGACGTCCTGCGTCGTGCCTGCCTGGCCACACATCCGAGCCCGTCGTCGGCCCAGTACTTCCTCTGCGGTCCGCCCCTCATGGTGCAGGCGACGCGGGAGATGCTGCGGCACGAGTTCGGCGTCGCCGCCGCCGACATCGTCACGGACGAGTTCTAGCCGCTACAGGTCCATCGGCTCGAGCTTCGGCAACAGGAGGTGGATGGCCAGCAGGGCCAGCGAATACGAACACGCGGCGATGGCGAACGGCACGAAGAAGTTGTTGTTGGTCGCGTCGAGGACCCGCGCCACCAGCTGGGCGAAGAACATGCCGGCGATCGAGCCGGCCATGCCGCCGATGCCGACCACCGAGCTCACCGCCTGTCGGGGCACCGTGTCGCTCACCAGCGTGAAGAGGTTGGCCGCGTAGCCGCAGTGCGCGGCCGCGGCCAGCGTGACGATCGCCACCGCCCACCACACGTGCGTCACCGGCACGAGCGGGGTGAGGAAGACCGGCAGGATGCACACCGAGCAGACCAGCAGGGCGGTCTTGCGGGCCGCGTTCACCGTCCAGCCGCGCCGCAGCAGCGTCGACGACAGCCAGCCGCCCGCGATGCCGCCGAGGCTCGCGACCGTGAAGATGGTCACCAGCGGCAGGCTGCTCTGGGTGAGTCCCAGCCCGAACCGTTTGTTGAGGAAGTCGGGCACCCAGAAGATGTAGAACCACCAGACCGGCGATGACGCCATCATGCCGATCATGAACGCCCACGTCTGCGGCCGGCCGAGCAGCGCCGCCCAGGGCAGGGGCGGCCGCGGCGGGTCGGGCGGATCCTGGCGGATGTACGCCAGTTCCTCGGCGTTCACGCGCGGATGCTGGTCGGGACTCCTGTAGATCCAGAGCCACGCCGCCAGCCACAGGAAGCCGATCGCCCCGGTGACCACGAAGGCGCCTTCCCAGCCCCAGCGCGACGCCAGCCAGGGCACCACGATCGGACAGGTGATGGCGCCGACGTTGCTGCCGGCGTTGAAGACGCCGGTGGCGAAGGCGCGCTGTTCCTTCGGGAACCACTCGCTGACGGCCTTGACCGCTGCCGGCAACGTCCCGCCCTCCGCCAGCCCGAGCGCGGCCCGTGCGGCACTGAAGCCCACCACCGTCGTCATCGCGCCGTGCGCCATGGCGGCGACGCTCCACAGGGCGACGGCCACCGAGAAGCCGAGGCGGATGCCGAAGCGGTCGAGCAGGCGACCCGAGACGGCATAGCCCACGGCGTACGCGGCCTGGAACGCCGTGACCATCCAGCCGTAGTCCTTCTGGTCCCAGCCGAGCGCCTCGTCGAGCAGCGGCTTGAGGACACCGATCACGGCCCGATCGACGTAGTTGATCGTGACCGCGAAGAACAGCAGGACGACGACGGTCCAGCGGACCGAGCTCACCGAGCGTCGAACTCGCGGATCTTGAGGTTGCGGAACCAGACCACCGTGTCGTGATCCTGCAGCAGGAGGGGCGTCCGGATCTTGTCGGCAAAGCCCTTGACGTCCTTGAACTTGCTGGTGGCGATGCCGCGCGCGGCCTGCTCGCTGGTGATGTCGTACCCGAGCACGAGCACGCCGTTGAGCCAGTGCTCGACGGTGGTGCCGCGCACGACGAGCCGCGACGTGTTCCACTCGCCGACCGGGCGGGCGGCCGTCTTCGCCGCAGGGATGACGTCGTACCACGCCCCGGTCTTCTGGCGCTCGTTCAGGGACATCACCGTGTAGTTGTCGTCGTCGATCGTCTGGTACTCGTGGCCGATGGCGCCGCCGGCATTGCCCCGCGCCTCGTCGACGAAGTACTTGATGCCGCTGTTGCCCTGGAACGACAGCCGCCAGTCCCACGCGAACTCGAAGTCGCCGTACGACGTGGTCGTGATGATGTCGCCGCCCTTCTTGCCGAGGCCCTTGATGGTGCCGTCCTCGACCACCCACCCCTGGGTGGGGAAGTCGCGCTTGCCAAAGCCCTTCCAGCCGCTGGTGGTCCTGCCGTCGAACAGCAGCCGCCAGCCCTCGGCCTCTTCACGCGCCGTCAGGGCGTTCTGCGGCGGGGCGCCCGGGGCGCGCTCCTCGAGTTGCGTCGCGATGCGGCGCCACGTGGCGATGTTGGCCGCGAGGTTCTGGCGTGGGTCGCCAGGAACGTTGTAGGCCTGCAGGCCGATCGGGCCGTCGTAGCCGGCCGCCTTCAACTGCTGCAGGTAGCCGACCATGTCGAAGTCGCCCTGGTCGAGCCGCGTGATCCACGTCTTTGCCGCCAGGTCCACGCCGTTGATGCTGACACGCGTGGCCAGCGGGGCCACGGCCTTCAGCGTCGCGTCGAGCCGGTCGCCGACGCCGCTCATGAACTCGTGACACAGGTTGATGCTGGCGCCGACGTTCTTCCGCTTTGCCTTGCCGACGATGCGGGCCGAGTCGGTGGCGTGCTCGACATAGAAACCGGCGTGACCGTAGAGCGCGACCTGCACGCCCTGCGCCTGCGCGAGGTCGGCTACCTTGCGCACGTTGTCGACGGCGCGGGCGTCGTGATTACCCGTCACCTTCGATTCGCGCACGGTGATCCACAGCACCGTGTCGGTCCCCTTCAGCAGGCGGATCGCCTCCGGCAGCCGAGGATCGAATGCCTCGGTGTCGATGTACGTGTGGACGTAGAGGCCGTAGATCTTCAGCCCAACGGCGGCGAACGCCTTCTGCCAGCGCGCGAGCTCCTCCGGCGTCGTGTAGTTGTAGCTGATACCGTCGTAGCCGAGTGCCTTCAGCGTCTGCGCCTGCTGTTCGGGCGTCCAGGACCCTCGCCCGGCGCCGTTGTCGAAGACGAAGAACTCGGGACGAGCCACGGCGAGTGGCGCCAGCAGGAGCACGAGCGCGAACGCGAGCGCCACGCGGCCGATGCCGAATGCCGAATGCCGAATGCCGTTCACTTCGTCCCCCAGTCACCACGACCCGCGGGGGCCTGCAGGTGGCGGTTGGCCTCGTCGTCGTTGGTGAAGCGTTCGGCGGCGGGATCCCATGTCAGGGCCTTGCCCTGGCGCTTCACGCCGATGTGCGCCAGATGGCAGATCGAGATGGTGCGCTGTCCGATCTCGGCATCCTCCATCGTCTGGCCACGACGCTTGACGGCGTCGATGAAGTCGACGCGCTCGCTGCGGAGCGGGAAGCGGAGAGCGTCGGCGCCCAGCTGCACCGCGAGGATCGAAGGACGGCTGGCTTCGAGGAACTCGGGATGGGCGGCCGACTTCGAGTAGTTGACCTGCAGCCAGCCCTTGTCGCCCTCGAAGCGGATGTGCGGCTGGTCCATCGTGTAGAACATCTCGACGCCGTTGGCGAACCGGTAGCGCGCGTCGAACGTCTCGAGCACGTCCCAGACGGGGTCGTCGTGGTACTTGCCGGTGGCCTGGACCTCGATGGGACCGGTGCGTTCGGTGCCGTTGGCCCACTGACAGATGTCCACCAGGTGCGCGCCCCAGTTGGTGAGCATGCCGTCGGCGTACATCGTGCTGCGGAACCAGCCGGGCCGCCCCTTGATGTCGCGCGGATTGTGCACGCGCTTCTGCATGTAGGGTACCTTCGGGGCCGGACCGAGCCACAGGTCGTAGTCGAGTTCGGCGGGCACCGGCGCCTCGACGGCGGCCTCCTGGGGGAACTCCTCCTTCGGCGACGCGACCCGGATGGTGCGCAGCGTGCCGAGGTGTCCGTTGCGGACCAGTTCGACGGCACGATGGAAGCGCTCGAGCGAGCGGAACTCGCTGTCGACACGGAAGACGCGCTTGTGCGTCGCCACTTCGTTCACGAGCTGACGCCCTTCGGCGATGTAGCGGGTGATCGGCTTCTCGAGCGACACATCCTTGCCGGCACGCAAGGCCATCAGCGCCATCGGCACGTGCCAGTGGTCGGGCGTCGAGATCATGACGGCGTCGACGTCGGTGCGGGCCAGCACCTCACGGAAGTCGCGATAGGTGGCGCATCCCTTGTACGTGCCCGAGGGGGCCTTCGTGGCGTAGGTGGACTCGACGAGGGTCTTCGCCCGATCCAGGCGCCAGCTGTCGACGTCGCACACCGCCACCACCTGCACGCCGGGCACGGCCATGAACTCGGGGATGTTCATGGTCTGCGCCTGGCGACCGGTGCCGATGAACGCCAGCGTGATGCGCTCGCTCGGCGCCTGCCTGCCGAAGACGCGCGACGGCAGGATCGTGGGGACGGCCGCACCTGCGGCGATCAGCCCCGCGGACTGGAGGAACTCTCGGCGTTGCATGGTCCGACCAGCGTAGCCGGAACGCCCCGTGGCGCAATCCCCTTGAACATGCCGCAGAAATTGAGTGAATGTTGGTGCTATGTCTGGCCCGGAGCGCCGCCACCTCTACCTGCCGGCCCGCGACCGCTCCTTCTGGAAGGCGCAGGACGCGACGCTGCCGCTGCTGTACCTGGCCTGGGGCACCCGGGACTTCCATCGGCAGCCGATTCCCGCCAGCCGCCACGAGGGCTGGGTCTGCGTGCTCATCGAGGAGGGCGCGCCCACCATGGTCGTGCGGCGACAGGCGCTGCGGATGCCGGCCGGGACCCTGGCCCTGATCGGCCCGGACTGCCCCTTCGGCTGGAAGGGGGCCGCGTCGGGGCAGTCGCGCTTCCGGATGTGGATGTGGCGGTCGTTCACCGGGACCATGGGCCGCACCGACCTGCGCGCGTCGTACGTGACGCGGGCACTGGCGCGGCACGAACGGCAGCCGTTCCTGCAACTGCACGACCTCTGCCGGCGCGAGGTGCTGCGCGTGCCCGGGCCCGACGCGTCGTATCTCGAAGGCTGCCGCATCCTCTTCGATGCCACCATCCAGCGTGAGGTGCTGGATCGTCGCGAGGCGGGCGGCGACGCCTCCGACGGCGTGGCGCTGGCGCGGACCTGGATGCGCGCCCACCTCGACTCGCGCGAGCCCATCGCGCGATTGTGCGACTACCTCGCCGTCTCGCAGTCGACGCTCTACCGGCTGTTTGCCGCGGCCGAGGGCATGAGCCCGCTGGCGTACTTCCACGAGGCGCGCATGGCGCGGGCCCGCGAGTTGCTGACCACCAGCACCCTCTCGGTGAAGGAGGTGGCGCACGTGCTGGGCTACGAACACGCCAACGACCTCAGTCGGGCCTATCGGCGCCGCTTCGGCGAGCCACCGACCCACACCCGGCGGTAGGCGTCCGGCGCCAGCGCTGGACGTATCATCCCGCCCATGCCGAGATCCGTCGAGACGCCGTCGCCGTCACCCACCCGTCGCTCCTCCCGCCGCGCCGCCGTCGCGGCCGGACTCGCCACGCTCACCGGCGCCGCGGCGGCCGCCACGGCACCTGAGGGGCAGCCC
>NZ_JALHPM010000194.1:0-11350 GCF_022842525.1 Luteitalea sp. | reverse complement strand
AGTCGTCTCGACCGGCGCCACGTCGCTGCGCGACGGCGCCAAGGTGCTGCTCGCGAGTGGCGGGTCCGGAGGCGCCGGCGGGCGCGGCGCCGGGGCGGGGCCCAACGCCGGCACGGCCGGCGGCAAGAAAGCTGGCGGCACGCCGTCGGGTAATTAGCCAGGAGTGAACGGGCCCCGTCAGCCGGGTCCGGGGGTTCGCAGGCCTTCGTTCAGGAACTGAGATACATGAGCATTCCACGTACTGCCATCGAGCGCCCGGTCACCATGTTCATGATCAGCGCCGTCATCGTGCTTCTCGGCGCGATTTCGCTGATCCGCCTGCCCGTCGACCTGCTCCCTGACCTGTCGTTCCCGAGCCTGACGGTCCGGGTCTCGTATCCTGGCGTCGGCCCCCGGGAGATCGAGGAGACGATCACCCGGCCGATCGAGCAGACCGTCGCCGCCGTGTCGGGTCTCGACCAACTCAACTCGACGTCGTCGGAGGGCAGCAGCCGGGTCACCCTGAACTTCGTCTGGGGCACCGACCTCGGTGAGGCCGCCGACGACCTGCGCAGCCGCATCGACCGCGTGCGCGGCCGCCTGCCCGAGGACGCGGACCCGCCGGTCATCTTCAAGTTCGACTCCAACGCCTGGCCGATCATGACCGTCGCGGTGCAGGGCGAGATGGATGAGGTGGCGCTGCGCGAGATGGCGGAGCGCACGCTGTCGCCGCGCCTCGAGCGTGTCAACGGCGTGGCGTCTGTCACCGTGCAGGGAGGTCTTCGCCGGCAGATCCGCGTCGATCTCTCGAAGGAGAAGATCACGGCGATGGGTCTGCCGGTGGATCGCATCGTGTCGGTGCTCCGGACGGAAAACCAGAACATCCCCGTTGGCGAGATCAACGAGGGGACGCTGACCTACCTGGTGCGCAGCCAGGGGCAGTTCAACGACCTCGAGGAGATCCGCAATCTCGTCGTTCTGACGCGCGAGGGCGTGCCCGTCTACATGCGTGACATCGCCGAGGTACGCGACGGCACCGAGGACTTCCGCAGCTTCACGCGCGTCAACGGCAAGCCTGGCGTGCAGATGCGCGTGACCAAGCAGTCGGGCGAGAACACGGTGGCGATCTCGGAACTGGTACACAAGGAAGTCGCGCGCATCAACCGCGAGGTACCCGGTGTGCAGCTGACGGTGACCAACGACAGCGCCGTGTTCATCGAGCAATCGATCGCCAGCGTCCGTGAAGCAGTCCTGCTGGGTGCGATCTTCGTCGTCCTCGTCATCTTCGTCTTCCTGCGCAGCTGGCGCTCGACGCTGATCATCTGCACGTCGATTCCGATCTCGATCATCGGGACGTTCGCGCTGCTCTACTTCGGCGGCTACACGCTCAACACGATGACCTTCGGCGGCCTGGCCCTTGGCGTCGGCATGATCGTCGACGCCTCCATCGTGGTGCTCGAGAACACCCAGCGCCACCTGGAGATGGGCAAGTCCCGGACGCTGGCCTCGATCGAAGGCAGCGAGGAGATCTGGAGCGCCATCCTCGCCTCCACACTGACCCACATCGCGGTCTTCGTGCCGCTGTTCTTCCTGACCGGGTTCTCGAGCGTGCTGTTCAAGCAGCTGTCGGTGGTGGTCGTCTTCTCGCTGCTGATGTCGCTGTTCGTCGCCGTGACGCTGGTGCCGGTGCTGTGCTCGATTTTCATGAGTGAGCATGCCGACGAGCCGAAGTCGGGCGTCATCGGCTGGCTGTTCCGGGCCAGTGGTCGGGTGCTCGACGGCATCGACAACCGCTACGCCGGCATCCTGCGCGTTGCGCTGAGGCACCGGCCGACCGTGCTGGCCATCGGCACGGCCCTGTTCGTCACGGCGCTGATGCTGTACCCCATGCTCAAGTTCGAGCTGATGCCAGTGACCGACGAAGGCGAGGTCCGCGTGGACATCGAACTCCCGGTCGGCACCCGCATCGAGCAGACGCAGGCGGCGATCCTGGAGATGGAGGAGCGCATCCGCAAGGCCGTGCCGGAGACGGTGACGATCATCTCGCAGGCCGGCGGCGGGGGCTTCATGGGCGGTGCCAGCACGCATCGCGGCGACATCACCGTCCAGTTGACCAAGAAGGCCGAGCGCACGCGGTCCAACGAGACGATTGCTGCCGACCTGCGTCGCCAGCTCACCGGCGTGCCTGGCGTCATCGCACGCTCGCGTGCCTCCGGCGGCTCGCAGCTCAATCGTGTCCTCGGCGGCAACCAGGACGCCCGGCTCTCGCTCGAGATTCGGGGTTATGACTTCGAGGATGGACAGCGCCTCGTGCGGGAATCGGAAGCGCTGCTGCGCACGGTGCCGGGCATTGCCGACGTGCGCAAGGCCCGCGAGGACGGCCGGCCGGAGTTGGCCGTGCGGGTGGACCGCGACAAGGCCGCCATCTTCGGCCTGAGCGTGACGGCTGTGGCCGACACGCTGCGCACCAACGTGGCCGGGACTCAGGCCGCGTTCTACCGTGAGCGCGGGCAGGAATACCCGATTGTCGTCCGTTTGCGGCAGGAGGATCGTGAGCGGATCGCCGATGTGGGTGACGTGCTGCTGAGCGCCCCCGGCGACCGCGTCGTCCCGGCGCGGAGCCTGCTGACCGTCGAGCCGGAGAACAGCCCGGTCGAGATCGAGCGCAAGAACCAGGAGCGCATCGTCCGCGTCAACGCCGAGCTCGAGACCAGCTTGTCGGAGGCCGTGGCCAACGTCGAGAAGCGTCTGCCCGAGCTCAACATCCCGCCCGACTTCCAGGTCGGCTTCGGCGCCGAACTCGAGGAGCAGATCAAGGCCTTCACCCAGCTCAAGTACCTGCTGATCCTGGCCGTGATCCTGGTCTATGCCGTGATGGCCTCGCAGTACGAGTCGTTCCGCGACCCGTTCATCATCATGTTCTCGATCCCGCTGGCGGCGATCGGCGTGGTGGGCGCGCTGCTGCTGACCAACACGACCTTCAGCCTGCAGGCCTACATCGGCGTCATCATGCTGGCCGGCATCGTCGTCTCCAACGCCATCCTGCTGGTGGACTACACCGGGACGCTGCGCAAGCGCGATGGCATGGAGTTGTTCGAGGCGGCGGAGGCGGCCGGCCGCACGCGACTGCGCCCGATTCTGATGACGACGCTGACCACCGTGCTCGGCCTGGCGCCGATGGCCTTCGAGATCGGTGAGGGCGCGGAACTGCAAGCGCCGCTGGCGCGCGTCGTGATCGGTGGCCTCGTCGCCTCGACGCTGATCACCCTGGTGTTCGTGCCGACGCTTTACACGATCTTCGAACAGGGCCTCAAGGGCCTGCGTCGCACGCCGGCGGCCCGCCCCGCCTCGACGGGTGAAGCCGTCGCCCGCGTCGACCTGTAGCGTCGGGACGACCCACCCGCGGGAGGCCAACGGCCGCTGGACGCTCCAGCGGCCGTTCGTCGTTTCAGGGACGGGTCATCAGGGCATTGAACACGAGCTTGAACGTGCCGTGGGTCTGCGCCCGGTTCTGCGGACGGAACCCGATCAGCACGACCTGCCCCTTGCCGCGTCGCACCGCGACTGCCGCGGCCTTTCGCGCGATGACCTGCTCGCCGAGCAGCCAGCCACTCTGCAACAGGTCGCGGTCGGCATAGGTGGCCAGGATGGACACGTCCTGGCTGCGGTCGGTGGACGTGACTTCGTAGACCTGGCTCCCCGACATGAAGAGCGCCAGCCCCTCCTTCGGCATGCCGAAGGCCAGCGCGTGGTCGTTGGCGTAGCGCACCCGCAGCGTCGAGCCCGGGGACCAGAATTCGCGTGACGGCACGTTGGCCACGACGTTGCGCAGCGGCAGCGAGAAGCGCTGCAGCGGCAGGTCGCCGGCCTGACCGAACGTCAGCAGCGTGCCGCCCGCGTCGACGAACGCCTGCAGCGCCTTGACGCCGTCGGCACCGAAGCCGCTGCGGAACTCCGGCGGCGTGGTCGACTGCGCGGAGCCGCCCTCCCCTCCCCCACCGCCACGAGCCCCGGCAGGCGGGTCCTCGCCCGTCATCGCCGCCAGCGAGTCGGCAGGCAGCACGATGACGTCGAACTTCGTGTCGAGCCCGCCGGCCTTGACGTCGGCGTCGCGCACCGAGGTGAAGGGTACGTCGAACTGCTCGAACAGCAGGCGCGTCCAGCCTTCGTCCATGTTGCCGCCGCGATACCGCTGGAACAGGCCGATGCGCGGTGCGGCCAGCGCGGTCATGTTGGCCGGGACCGGATTGGTGGCCGCGACGAAGTCGACGCCCGCCTGGCGGGCGATGGCCGACACGTCCACGGGCGGCACGAGGAAATCGCCGGCGCGGATGCGTCCGTCGGCGGTGCCGACATTGACGCGACGCACACCGATTCCCTTGCCGAGCAGGAGGAAGACGGCCCGATAGCTGTCGTTCTGGCGCCCGTCGAGCACGTACCCGTGAGGCGCCGCGGCGGCCACCACGGCCGACGGGACCAGCGGCGACGCGACTCTCGTCAGTGCCGTCGCGGGCACGGCCTCGGCGACGGGGTCGCTGCGAACGCCCATGAACTCGCCGAAGGTGTCGGTGGCCATGTCGTATGGGCGGATCGGCGTGCCGTCACGCTCGCGGGTGTAGGTGTTGTCGGGGTAGAAGGTGCGCCCGAGCATCCAGCGCACCAGCGCCTGCTTCGGCTGCGCCATCGGCACGACGAAGGAGCCGGGGCCGTACACGCGACCGTCGACCACCATCTGGGCGCGCGCCTCGTGGACCTCGACCCCGGAGGCCAGCAGCATGTTCACCAGTTTGCGCACCGTCGGGGCATCGTGCTGGCCGGCGGGCAGGACGTAGGCCTTCACGGGGCCGGTGGTGCCGCGTTCGACCTGCCGCGACGCCTTCAGGTACATGTTGCGCAGCACGGTCTCGCGGTTGCGGGCCGCCAGATCGACGGTCGCCCAGGCGGCGATCTTCTGCTGCTCGACGATGTCGCGCACGCGCCACCACCCGCCCGGCCACACGCTCGGCATGTTGGTCTGCGGGCCGTACTCCGGCAGGTTGCGCGGTCCCCCTCGCAACTGATCGGGGTGCAAGAACATCGGCGTCGCCAGTCGCGCGCTGGCCGACTCGGTCAGCATGCCGGCGATGTTGTGGAACGGCGTGATCCAGTGGAACCCCATGTGGCCCCAGCCCGAGTAGATGGCCGCGCCGACCACCCCGGTCTTGCCGGCCGCCTCCAGGTGCGTGCCCATGTGCGCCCCCCACCACGCCATCTCGCGCCACACGATCGGATCGCCGTCGGGGCGAATCGGCTCGGCGTAGGGCGGGATGTAGAGTCGGGCGTTGGTTGCGCCCATCTGATGATGGTCGACATAGGCCTGCGGCACCCACTCGCGGTACAGGATCTTCGCGAGGTGGCGCGACTCCGGCAGGTTCAGCGCGAAGCCGTCACGGTTGTTGTCGTGCCCCGCGTACTTCTGGTAGAGCCACGGCAGTGCCGCCGCCTCGAACTCGGTGCCGACGTACTTCATGTACCAGTCGGCAATCATCTGCGTGCCATCCGGATTGATCGACGGCACGACGATGCTGATCACCTGATCGCGGATGCGGGTGGCCTCCTCGTCGGTGCGGGTCAGGCTGTCGTGGACGAACTCGGCCGCCGTCTGTGCCGCCGCCACCTCGTTGGAGTGCAGCGCGAAGGTCTGGATGACGACGGCGCGCCCGTCCTTCACGATGCGATCGATCTCGCCCGGTGCGGCACCGCGCGGGTCGGCCAGCGTGGCGTTCATCTGCCGCAGCGTCTCGAGCCTGGCGAGGTTGGCCGGCGACGAGATGAACAGGGCGATGTAGGGGCGACCTTCGCTGGAGTGGCCGAGCTCGACCAGCCGCACGCGGTCGGACGCCTTCGCCAGGGTGCGGTAGTACTCGAGCAACCGATCCCAGTTGGCGAGTTTTCGGTCGGCGCCCATGCGGAAGCCGAAGAACTGCTCCGGGGTCGGCAGTGCCGCGGAGGCTTGCGCGCGGACGGTGACGGGCGAGATCCACGGCAGGGTCGGATGGCCGGGGCCGGCGATCGCCAGGCTGGCCAGCACGACGGACAGCGCGCCTGACGCGCGCACACGAGGTCTGGGCATGGCGGATTCTAGCGCGGCGGGTGCGCGTCGACCTGAAGGTCGACGCCTACGTCTGGGGAATGACGCGCTCCGCGCACGACTGTAGCCGTCGACCTTCAGGTCGACGGGCGTGCCTACGCTGTCGGCGGGAGGCGATCCAGCAGGTCCTGCACCGACTGCCCGGACACGGGGTCGACCCAGTCGCCCGCCACTTCGGCGAGCGGCTGCAGCACGAAGAGGCGGTCGCGGAACCTCGGGTGGGGCACGGCGAGGCCTGGCTCGTCGATGACGAAGTCGCCGTAGAGGATGAGGTCGAGGTCGAGGGTGCGGGGCGCGTTGAGGAACGGGCGCTCGCGGCCGGCGGCGATCTCGATGGCCTGCAGGGCTTCGAGGAGCGGGCGGGGGGCCAGCAGCGTGCTGCCGACGACGACCTCGTTGAGATAGGCCGGGGCGTCGGCAGGACCGCCGACGCTGTCGGTCTCGTAGCGCGCCGAGGCGACGGCCCCGCTCAGGAGCACGGCGAGGCGGTCTTCCGCCTCGTCGAGCTCGGCGTCGCGATCCCCGAGGTTGCTGCCGAGGGCGATCGCGACCGGGACGCGCGCTATTCCACCCAACGGACCGACATCACGCCATCGCCGGTGCTCGCGCCGGCCATGCGGCGACCGAGCAGGTCGTCCCGCCCCTCGAGGGCGAGCTGGAAAAAGCGCAGGTGTTCGCGCATCTCGCCGAGCATCAGCGTCAGCATCGTGCGGTGACGGGCGTTGGTGATCCCCTCGATGCGCGCCGACCACTTGTCGAGGAACGCCTGCTGCTGCCGGGCATCGTCCTGCAGCACGGCCGTTTCGCGCGTCTTGCCCTTGCCCGACGGCAGGGCGAGCGCCGAGATGCTCGAGTCGTACGTGCCGCTGAGGTCCTCGATGGCCTTGCGAACCCACTGCAGGTGGTGTTCCTCGCGGCCGATCACGTACTGGTACGTGTTGTTGAACTCGTAGTCGGCGATGACCTGTGCGCCCTTGATGTGGCGATCGAACAGGGCGAGCCGCTCGCGGTAGAGCTCCTGCAGCAGCGACAGGGTGGCGGAGTGCTTCACTTCTGTTTCTCCTTGCAGGTGATGCAGGAACGCGTCCAGGGAATGGCCCGGAGCCGCGCGGCCGAGATCATCTCGCCGCAGTCCTTGCACACCCCGTACGTGCCGCGATCGATGCGCTCGAGCGCTTCCTCGATCGCCTGAAGAATCTTGGCGTCCGTGGACCGGAGCTTGAGCGCGATGTGCACCTCGTTGATGCCGTCGGCCTGGTCGGCCATGTCCCCCTGACGGCTGTTCCCCATCATCGACCCGATGGGCTTGAGGCCCTCGCCGGCGAGCAGTTCACGCCGCTTCTTCAGCAGGGCTTCCTGGAACTCGGACATATCCACCGTGGGTGCTCCCCCCCTGCCGGTACCCGCGGCAGGAAGCTAATCGATGCATGTTAGCACCCTCGGCCCGACGGCTGACCTATTCGGCGCGGAGCACGGCCAGCGGTCTCCGGCGCACCACATCGAGGCTGGCGAGGACCCCGACCAGCCCCACGACGAGCGAGGTCAGGACGACGCCTGCCGCCACCGTCCCCGGGGCAGGATGCCACGCCATATCGAAGAGATAGTGCGAGACGGCCCAGCTCAGCGCGAGGGCGCCCAGCGCCCCCACCAGCCCCCCCAGGGCGCCGAGTCCGAGGTACTCGAGCGCCACCATCGCGGTGATGGTGCGCGGGGTGGCCCCGAGCGTCTTGAGAATCGCGGATTCGTAGAGGCGCTGGAACCGGGTCATCGCCACCGATCCGACGACGATCAGGACGCCGCTGAAGAGGGCCAGGCCACCCACGGCGGTGATGGCCAGCGTGACGTTACCCAGGATGCCCTGCGCCGCCTTGACGACTTCACGGACGTCGACGGCTGACACGTTGGCATGCGCCGCGACGAGGTCGCGCTGCAACCGGGCGCGCGCCTCCGGCGTGTCCGGGGCGCGCAGCACCCCCATGAAGCCATGCGGCGCCTTCTCGAGCGTGCCAGGCCGAAAGACGAACATGAATCCGCCCGACCGCACGTCGTTCCAGTCCACGTTGCGAATGGAGGTCACCCTGGCCTCGATCACGCGGCCGAGGATGTCGAACTTGACGACGTCGCCCATCTGCAGGCCGGCGTTGCGGCGCAACGACTCCTCGATGGACACCTCGGGCAGGCCGTCGGACGAGGCCGCCCACATCGAGCCCTCCAGCAGCGTTTCGTTGGCCTCCAGCCCGTCGCGGTAGGTGATGACGAACTCGCGGCCGAGGCCCTGGCGCCCCTGCACCCCCTCGACGCCGTCGACCTTGGCCATCGCCCCGCGCACGCCGGTGACGCGCGCGCGCAACACCGGGATGAGCCGCAGGCCCGTCGCCCCTGGCGTCGCGGCGACGACCCGCTCGACGTCCGCGGCCTGATCCTGCTGGACGTCGAGGAGGAACATGTCGGGCGCGTCCGGGCGCAGGTCGAGCGAGAACTGCTCGAGCAGCGTGCCCTGCACGAGTCGCACGCCGAGGATGAAGAAGGTGCCGAGCCCCACGGCCAGCAGGATGACGCGCGTCTGGTTGCCGGGTCTGGCGAGACTCAGCACCGCATGGCGAAGCGCGAAGATGCGGGTCCGCCGCAGTGGCCGGACCGCGCGCACCACGGCCGCCGACGTCGCGAACAGGGCCATCGTGATCACCAGCAGGCCGATGGAGACGATGAGGCCGGCCTTGAGCGACGCCGCCTGCCAGGACGCGACCAGCGCCAGCGCCAGCCCCACCACCACTACGGTCCCCCACTGCGCCCAGTCGATCTGCCGCAGGCGCCCGCCGAGCGAGGTGCGGGCCGACTCGTCGCGTAACAGCCACAGGGGACGGACGCGCCGCACCTCGAGCAACGGCACCAGCGCGAACAACAGGGACACGAGCACGCCCACGGCCACGGCCTGCACCGACGCCTGAGGCGTCAGCCGTGCCTCGAGCTTGTCGAGCCCGAAGAGGCCTCCGGGCAGGAAGCGCAGGGCGACCGCGCCCAGCACCAGTCCCAGCAGGCTGCCGAGCAGGCCGAGCGTCGCCACTTGCGCCACGTAGATGCCGAGGATCTGCCGGCTGGTGGCCCCGAGGCACTTCATGACGGCGATGCTGCGGATGCGCTGGCCGATGAAGACGCGCGTGACGCTCCAGACGCCGATGCCACCGAGCACCACCATGACGAACCCGATCAGGCTCAGGTAGTTCTCGGCGACCCGCAGGTCCTCCCCCAACCGGTCCTCGGTCGATCGATACGAGCGCGCCGTGACGAAGCTGCCCTTGAACTGCTCGCGCACGCCCTCGACCAGCGGCTCGATGCCGGCCTCGTCGACCTTCATCAGGATGGCGAAGCGCGCCCGGGCGCCGAACGCGAGCAGGCCCGTGGCTTCGAGGTCGCTGCGCGCGATGATGACGCGCGGGCCGAGACTGAACATGCCCGCTCGTCGTCCGGGCTCGGTCTCGATGACGCCACGAATGGTGAACGTGCCGTTGCCGATGCGCACCTGATCGCCGACGGCGATCCCCAGTTGCACGAGCAGCTCGGGACGCACGAGGATGCCCTGCCGATCGAGCAGCGCGTGATCGAAGGCCTGCCCGTCGCGGAGCACGAGCTGCCCGTAGAGCGGGTACCCGCGGTCGACGGCCTGCAGTTCCGCCATCCGTGCCACCGCCCGGCTCTCGTCGGCCGGGCGAACCATGGTCGCCAGTTCGACGACCTCCACCCGCTGGCGCACCGGCGCCCGCGCGATCGCCGCATCGAAGCGGGCCCGCGTGTCGTCCGGCCAGGGCCGGTTGGTCGAGAACACGACGTCGGCCGCTGTCAGCACCCGCGCTTCGCGGACCAGCGCCTCACGGACGTTCTGGATCACCGACCGCAGCGCGGCGATGGCCCCGACGCCGATGGCGACGCACAGGAAGAAGAAGAGGAGGCGGCCCCAGGCGGCGCGGAGTTCGCGCCACACCATGCGCAGCGTGAACATGGTCAGGCCCCGCGCTCGATCCGCTCGACGACCCGGCCGTCGCGCATGACGATCTGCACATCGGCCCTGGCCGCCAGGTCCCGGTCGTGCGTGACGAGCACCAGCGTCGTGCTGCGCTGGCCGTTGACCTCGAACAGGAGGTCGATGACGTGCTGGCCGTTGTTGGAGTCGAGGTTGCCGGTCGGCTCATCGGCCAGCAGCACCTTCGGCTCGTTCGCGAGCGCGCGGGCCAGAGCGACACGCTGCTGCTCGCCACCGGAGAGCTGCGACGGGTAGTGATGCACGCGCGCGTCCAGCCCGACCTCGTGCAGCAACCGCGTGGCGCGGGCGTGGGCGTCCTTCGCGCCGGCCAGTTCCATCGGCACCAGCACGTTCTCGAACGCCGTGAGCGACGGCATCAGATGGAAGAACTGGAAGACGAAACCGATGAGGCGTCCGCGCAACCGCGCCAGGGCATCCTCGCCGAGGCTCGTGATGACGGTGCCGTCGATGGCGATCTCGCCGGTCGTCGGGGCGTCCAGGCCAGCCATCAGGCCGAGCAGCGTGCTCTTGCCACTGCCCGACGGCCCGACGATGGCGAGGCTGCGGCCGGCAGGGACGGTGAGGTCGAGCGGATGGAGGATGGTCAGGGGCGACCCGCCGCTGTCCACGGTCTTCGAGACGCCGCGCAATTCGATCATGAGGTGGCGAGGGCGCGTGTCAGCAGGGGCTGCAGGGACTGCCAGATGAGGTCGGCCACGCGCCGGGTACCGTCCTCGTTGGGGTGGATGCCGTCGGACTGGTTGAGGGCGGCGTTGCCGGCCACGCCTTCGAGCATGAAGGGGATGAAGGCGACCTCGTGCTCGGCGGCGAGGTCGGTGTACACCTGACGAAACTCCCGCGTGTACTGCGGACCGAAGTTCGGCGGCGCTTCCATCCCCAGCAGCAGCACGACGATGCCGCGCGCCTTCGCCGCGGCGATCATCTGTGACAGGTTCTCGCGCAACTGATCGACCGGGAGCCCTCGGAGGCCGTCGTTGGCGCCGAGTTCGAGCACCAGCACCTTGACGTCGCCATCGAGCGCCCAGTCGAGGCGCCGCACGCCGCCGGCGGACGTGTCGCCCGAGACGCCGGCATTGACGACCTCTGCCGTGAGGCCCGCCTGATCGATCTTCTCCTGCACCAGGGACGGCCACGACTGCTCGGGCGGCAGACCGAGCCCGGCCGTCAGGCTGTAGCCGAGGGCGACCACCCGCGGGCGGCCG
>NZ_JALHPM010000193.1:0-11426 GCF_022842525.1 Luteitalea sp. | reverse complement strand
CGCGCCCACCATCGTCGTGGTCCAACCGCCAGCGTCTGACGGTCGCCACGAGCGTCGGCAGCGCGAGGCGGTGACGCCACCTGCGGCGAGCTGGGTGACGCGGCGAGACGACGGGAAGAACGTGTCGGCCACGGGTGAGGTGCGAACCGGGCGGCCGGCGGCGGCGTGGGTCACGCCGCGCGACCCGAAGCCGCGGGAGACGACCGAGCGCGCGACGCCGACCCCGAAGTCGCGCTGACGCTAGGACTGGCGCAGCACCGGCAGGTATGCCGGGCAGGTGCGATGCCCGGCCATCCAGTAGCCGAGCGCGCGATGGTAGCCGTCCACCACCACGAGGGCGGCGTCAGCGGGCTTGACGCGATCGCCCACCGAGACCGGCGACACCACGATCGGGTGCTGCGGCGACGCGGCGGCGTGACTCAGCCGACCCCAGCACGAGGGATTGGCCCGCGCGTAGGCCTCCCCGTGCGTCGTCAGCCACGCATGGGCGGTGCGTACGTCCGAGCCGTCGGACGCCTCGCCGAGGCGCCGCGTGTCTCCATGGCACGCCTCGCCGGCATGCGCGGGGAGCCACAGCGCGCCGAGTGCCGCCTCATCGAGTTCGACCAGGTGCCACGCGTCCACGCCGGGGTCGAGCGCGTCGAGCAGGGGCAGGGCCCACCGCGCGGGGGAGTGGCCCGGGTAGGTCGCGGCGCGGATCCCGGCGTCGATGGTGTCGCGTGAGACGGGCGCAGTGAGGATCCGCATGGGCTTTCGAAGACCTCCCCATCTTGCTACAGTCGCCACGTGATGCCCCGTCTGGTGGCCACCGCGTTCGCGGGGCTGGCCCTCCTCTTCGCCGGTTGCGACAACAACACGACCACGCCGACCTCACCGTCGACCGGGTCGCTGCAGGTGACGACGGCGCGCAGCACGCTGCGGGCGGGGGAGACGACGCAACTCGTCGTGACGACCAGCGCCGGCACGCCGGTGACCGGCGTGGCCTGGACCAGCAGCGACACCAGCGTCCTGTCGGTCAGCGCCACGGGGCTGGCCACGGCGGGTCGGGCCGGGCGGGTGACCATCTCCGCCGGCAGTTCGTCCGGATCCGGCAGCATCGCCATGCGGGTGGTGCACGACTACCAGGGCACCTGGACCGGCGGGATCTCGCGGCCGCAGATCACGTGCAGCGCGACAGCGACGGCCTCGTTCTGCGTGCCCGGCGCGGCCACGTCCGGCACCGTCACCCTGACCATCGTCCAGATCGGCGACCAGCTGACCGGCACGCTGATCGACTCGGCCGAGCCTTCCGCCCCCGTGCCGCTCGTCGGGTCCGTGCAGACAGACGAGGCGGCGACGCTCAGTGGCCGGCTCGACACCCCGACGACGTCGCCGACGCGGCGGGTCGAGGTCGCCGCGTTGCGGGCCACGCCGGACGTCGCGATCGGGAGCCTCTCGGGCAGCTACCAGCTGCTCGTGGACCGGGCGCCCGCGGGCGGTGCGCTGCTGGCCGACTACCGCGCGCAGGCCCAGTTCCGCGACCTGCGCCGCTAGCTGCGTCATGTGGGAGGGACGCCTCGCCGAGGTGTCCGTACCCGCAGACGATCACGCGTCCGCATCCATGCACCCCGACGGTCTAAACTGACGGGGTGTCGTCGCATCCGGATGTGATCGTCGTCGGGGCCGGGTTGATCGGGTGTGCGGTGGCGCACGCCCTGTCACGCCAGGGCGCCGAGGTGCTGGTGCTGGATGCGAGTGCGCCGGGGTCGGGCGCGTCCCAGGCGTCCGCGGGCATGCTGTGCCCCCACATCGAGGGGGCGCACGACCCGGTGCTGCAGGGCCTCGGTGCCGACAGCCTCGCGCGGTACGACGCCTTCATCCACCGCGTCTGCAGCGACGCCGGCATGGACGTTCCCTACGTCCGCAACGGCACGCTGCAACTCGCCGACACCGACGATCGTGCCGAGGTCCTGCGGCGCCTCGCGGCCGTCCTCCATGGCCAGGGCGTGCCCTGCCAGTTCGTCGAAGGCGTGGCGGCGGTTCGCGACCTCGAGCCCCTTGCGACGCCGCAGCGCGCCGGGCTGCTGATCGAGCCGCACGGCGCCGTCCGCATCCGCGACCTCATCGAGGCGCTGCGACAGGCGACGCTGCACAACGGTGCCCGCTTCCTCCACTCCGAGGCCGTCGAGCACGTCTCGCGCCTCGAGGGCGGCCTGGTCGTCGAGACGCACGCCAACACCTTCCACGCCTCCCACGTCGTGGTCACGTCGGGCGCCTGGGCCATGAACCTGCGGGTGGACGGACACCCCGTCATCCCGACCCATCCGGTGCGCGGTCAGCTCCTCCGTCTGCAGATGCGCAGCGGCAGCCTGCGTCGCGTGCTGTGGGGGCCCGACATCTATCTCGTGCCGTGGGCCGACGAGGTGTTGGTGGGCGCGACGGTGGAGCACGTCGGGTTCGACTCCCGGGCGACCGTGGCCGGCGTGATGCAGTTGTGCACGGCCGCGCAGGCGCTGGTGCCCGAGCTGGCCGAGGCCAGTTTCACCGAGGTGCGCGTCGGACTGCGGCCCGGCTCGCCGGACGGGTTGCCGCTGATCGGGCCGTCACGACGCCTGCCGGGGCTCGTCTATGCCACCGGCCATTTCCGCAACGGCGCCCTGCTCGCGCCGCTGACCGCCGACCTCGTGGCTGCCATCGTCCGGGACGCGTCCGCGGACGTGCCGTCGGCGCTGGCGGCCTCCCGATTCGACCTCTGACTCTGCGAGGATCCCGTGTCCGACCACCTCGATGCCGAACAGCTCGCCGCCGCCCTGACCACCCTTCCGGGGTGGTCGATCAAGGGCGCTGCCATCGAGCGCCAGTTCACCGTCACGAGCTTCCCCGATGCCGTCGCGCTGCTGACGCGGCTCGCGTTCGAGGCCGAGACCCACGATCATCATCCCGACTTCGTGCTGGAGTACCGACGGCTGACCGTCCGCTTCTGGACGCACACCGCCAACGGAGTCACCCAGAAGGACATCGACGCGGCCCACGTCACCGACCGGGTCGTCGGGCCGTACGCGGTGTTCGAGAAATAGCGAGAGACCATGCTGATCACGACGACACCCACCCTCGACACCGCGAAGGTCGTGAAGTACATCGGGCTGGTCAGCGGCGAGGCGATCCTCGGCGCCAACATCTTCCGGGACCTGTTTGCCGGCATCCGCGACATCGTCGGCGGGCGGTCGGCGGCATACGAGGCCGAGCTGCGCAAGGCCAAGGACATCGCGGTGCAGGAGATGCAGCAGCAGGCCGCGTCGCTCGGCGCCAACGCGGTGATCGGGGTGGACCTGGACTACGAGACGATCGGCAATGGCGGCAGCATGCTGATGGTCAGCGCGAGCGGCACCGCCGTGGTCGTGGAGCACCTGGCGTAGCCGCCGACCTGCAGGTCGGCGGACGGCTGCGGGCACGCGCGTCGACACGCGCGTCGACCTGAAGGTCGACGCCTACGGGAGTCGATGTCTACGAGATGGGGAAGATCGTCTCGACGTCGTCGGCGGGGCGCGGGATGACGTGGACGCCGATCAGCTCGCCGACCCGGCGGGCGGCGGCGGCGCCGGCGTCGGTCGCGGCCTTCACGGCCGCGACGTCGCCGCGGACGATGGCGGTGACCATGCCGGCATCGACCTTCTGCCAGCTGACGAAGGTCACGTTGGCCGTCTTCAGCATGGCGTCGGTCGCCTCGACCATGCCCACCAGCCCACGGGTCTCGATCATCCCGAGTGCGTCGCCGAGTTCACGCGCTGCCATAGACCCGGCATGGTACCTCAGTTCACGAGGCCCCGGGCGTCCACCTTCTGGGTCTCCAGCACCTCGTCGCCGTCGGCCACCACATAGGTGTTCGACAGGTTGGCGACGACACAGGCGTGGTTCGGGACGATGGTGACGCGGTCGCCGATGCGGAGGCGGGTCGGCCCGGTCACCGTGACCACGCCGTGTTCCTCCGAGAGGCGTTCGATGAGCAGCCCGGGATCGGGCTGGCCGTCGGGGCCGAGGATGACGCCGAAGCCTGGCGTGGGACCGAAGCCGCGGGCGCCGTCGGAGGACAGCACCTTGCTGCCGCAATCGAGCACCAGCCGGTCGGGCGCCGGGAACGCGGTGACCGAGGCATGGATGCGAAGGGCGCAGCCCGACCAGTCCACCACGCCGAGGCCGACCTGCGTGCGGTCGTGGAAGACGTAGTTGCCGGGGCGCAGCTCGGTGATGCCGTCGAGCGTGGCGGAGAACAGGGCCGAGGGCGTCGAGCCGACGCTGACCTCGGCCAGCTCCACGCCGCGCGCCGCGCAGCCGTCGACGAGACGGGCCAGCATGGCGGCCTCGTCGCGCGCGATGGCGGCGATGGCGTCGAGCGACCCCGCGGCGTAGGAGTGGCCGGCGTGGCTGAGCAGGCCGCGCAGGTCCAGGCCCGGCATCTGGCTCACCTGCGTGATGAAGGCCACGGCATCGCGCTGCGTCGGGTCGATGCCGCAGCGATGCGTGCCGACGTCGATCTTCACCAGCACCTCGAGCCGCCGGCCGGCGGCGACCATCGCGTCCGACCACCCCTGGGCCACCCCGAGGTCGTCGACGACGGTCGAGATGCGCACCCCGTCCATGAGCGCGACGATTCGTGCCGCGTAGGTCGGCGAGATCGGGTAGGCGATGCGGATGTCCTGGATGCCGGCGGCGGCGAACACCTCCGCCTCAGCCGGCTTGGCGCAGGTGAGGCCCACGGCGCCGGCAGCCACCTGCTGCGCGGCGACCCAGCCGCTCTTGTGGGTCTTGCCGTGGGGCCGCAGCTGCTTGCCGCCAGCCGCGGCCGCCTCGGCCATGCGGGTGATGTTGCGCGTCATCGCCGGCGCGTCGAGCACCACCAGCGGCGTCTGGAGTTCGGAGAGAGTCGGCACGGGCACAGGGTAACTGGGGAATGCCGCAATGCCGCAATGCCGCCCCCCGTGCGGCGCCTCAGTGCGGGCGCCCGTCGTGGGTGTGCGTGACGGGAGGCGTCCAGGTGCGACCCGTCGAGGCCGTCGTCCGCGCCACGATGACCCCTCGCTCGATGAAGATCGGATTGGCGTAGAACCACAGGTCGTCCCACGGGTTCTCACCGGCCGTGTCCATCTGCGGCTCATCGTCCCGGGTGCTCGTGCCGCGCAGGCGCACGTACTGCGAGTGGGCGACGCCCGGCAGCCGCGTCTGGATGGTGCAGACCTCGCCCTTGCACGTCCAGTCCTTCGACGTCAGCCGCTGGACCACCCGCGTCGATGGTGTGCGGTCGACCTGCGGATCCGCGACGGGCCCGGTGATGTCGCCGACGATGACGTCGACGTGCGTGACGGCAGGCGTACGGCCGCCATGGTTCGGGCCGGCGGGGTCGCGGAAGCGGATGGCGAGCGACACGGCCTGGCCCGGCCGCGCCTTCAGCGTGCCGCCGATCTCCGCGGTCGCCCGCCCGGCCCGGGCCGTCATGTCGAGCTCGGACACGAGGTCACCCGCCACGGCGAACGCACGCCCCTGCCGGAGGCCGTCGAGCACATCGTCGTAGGTGTGGCGCGCCTTGACGTAGGTCTTGTGGAACTCGCCGGGCCAGAAGTCGCTGCCCTGCCGCACCGGTTCGTCGTAGTGCACGTGCGAGTCCGACGAGGCGACGATCCAGAAGCGACGCCCCTCGGCCAGCATCGAGTCCCAGAGGCCGCCGACGATGGCCGTCATCTGGTCGAAGCCGCCGAGGGTGTGGGCACCGGGGCGCGAGTAGCCCCCGCGGAAGCCGGTCAGCGCACCCGTCGCGTCGCGTCGCGGCGACCCGTCCTTCGCGAGGCCGGACGCCTGGTGGCCCGGGCCACCTTCGAGCCCGCGATAGACGAGCGGCGCGCGCGTGTTGTTGTCGCGCAGTTCGCGGGGCTCGTCGACGCCGTACTGCGAGATGCCCCTGGCGGAGCGGGACGGGTGGTTGGCGAACATCAGGGGGAGCCGGGGCAGCGCCGCGACGAACGCCATGGCCGCCTGCCGTGCCGCCTCGGTGTTCCTGGCCGGGTCGGCGGGCCAGGCGTCGGCCGAGTCGAAGCGGCTCTCGATCTCGTACAACATGTCGCGTTCGTCGTCGGCGCGCGGGACGATCAGCGTGTGGTGGTCCATCGCCGGCAGGTTCAGTTCCATGCCGTAGAACTGCAGCACCTCGGGCACCGCCGTGCGCGACTGCAGCAGCTCCGGATAGGCCTCGTCGCGATTGAGCTTGGAGTGCGTCGGGCCGCCGTGGTCGGTGGTGACCATCCAGCGGAGGCCGTGCTGCCGCGCCATCGCGGCGTTGCGGGGCGTCGGGTAGATGGCGTCCGCGCCGCGCAGGTAGGTCGGCGGCGTCTGCGTGCGGTCGTAGCCGGGACTCCACTGGCTGTGAATGTGGCTGTCACCGGCGAGCCAGCGGCGGCGCTGGTCCTGGGCGGCCGGCGTGACGGCCGTCGCGAGAGAGAGGGCCACGAGCACGAGGACGAGCACGAGGACGGGGAACGCGGAGCGAGGCGGGGTCACGCGCGGAGTCTATGTCGACCCCGTGTCGACGGCGCAACGTCGACGCGTCCGGGTCACCGCGGCGGCAGCGGTCCGGTCGTCGACTCGAGTTCACGCACCATGCGGTCGTCGCCGGTGAGTTCCCAGTAGATCAGCGACACCGGGATCAGGCCGACGGCCTCGACCTCATCGAAGAAGCGGCGCATCGAGAACTGGTCGCCGAACTGCCGGGCCCGCTCGGCGACCACGACTGGACTTCACGGGGGAGATCAGCGTCCTCCCACAGAGGATTGGTGAACAGCCCTGCCACGACGCCGCGTCGGCGACAACCGCAGGCTCCTCGCCGCCCGCCCGGCAGGAGTGCCGGGCGACACCTCAGAGCACGCGCGCGACGTCGGTCTTCGAGAAGTCGTCTCCCTTGAACAGGAGGGGCTCACCAGAGGTGCGCGCGAGCGCGTACGCGAATACGTCGCCGAAATTCAACCCCGCGGCGTGACGCCCGCGACCGTAGCGGCGATACCCGCGGCGGGCCTCGGCGACCTGCTCGGCATCGACGGCCACCACGTCGTTCTGGGCCCTGTGGATCAGGGACCCAGTTCTCGGCCCCCGGCCTCGCCCTTGCGCGCCTCGACGACGATGCCGGCTTCCAGCAGGGTGGCGGCAGAAACCAGCCTGGTCTCGTCCTCTTCGAGCACCGCTCGATAGGCCTCGGCCTCCGGCTCGTCGAGCAACAGCACGAGCAACGCCGAGGTGTCGAGGACCATCAGCGGGGCAGCCCGCGGTCGTCGTACCCGAGGATCTCGTCGGCAGGCCGGGCGTCGAGCGTGGGCAGCGCCGCGCAGCGGCGGGCAATCTCCCTGAGGTCCTCGCGCAGCGGCCGCCGTCGACGCCGGCCCTTGAGCCTCGCCAGGCGCTCCCTGAGCGCCGCTGCGACGGCGGCGGTGAGCGTTTCACCGGTCCGGGCGGCCACTTCCCGCGCCAGGCGGTCGACTTCGGGGTCCTTCAGACTGATCGCCATCGTATAGCCTCAATCTAGAAAGGTATCGCTTGTCTAGACCACGACGCCAGACGGCCGGCTCCCCACCGTCGCGCGCAGTTGCCGTCTGCGCCTGATCGGCCCTCATCGAGGAGGCCGCCGTGATCGACCGGATCCTGCAGCATCTCGGCGTGCCGACCGAGATCCCCGCGCCGCGCCCGGCGCGCGCGCCACCGCAGGGGACCGCATCTCCCGAGCAGGAACGGTGGGACGATGGGCTTCCCGTGTTCCGCGATGACGGGTGAAGGTAGTTGAGCAATGCTGGCTGACGCCCAGACGGACCCCGGGTCTCCCACACGGGGAGCGGCGGAGGTGTGTCTCGCGAGCCGACCCGCGCGGCCGCCCATGTCCGCCGGGCCCAGGGTGGTGCGTGACCTGCCGAGTGTGAGGGCCAGAATGGGCGTGTGCGGCGGGCTTGGCGGGGCGGAAATCCGCGCTGAGGGGCGGCCTGGGGGACGCGGGCGGAGTCGGACGACGGATCTTCCGTTAACCTCGCCCCCCCATTAATGCTTCCTATCCTCGCAGCGCTTGAGGTCCTCCGTGCGCTGGGCGACGGGCGGCTTCTTGCGCGCCAGCTTGGCGTCAATGGCCGCGGGCGACCGGACGCGGACGGGAGTGGTGGACGCCGGGGCCGGCGCCTGGGCGAAGGTGACGGCCAGCGTGGCGGCCAGAACGGTGGCATACGACGCGAGCGTCATGAGTCTGCGAGACGTCAGCAGTGACCTCTTGAGGCTGTGCTGTGAACGCTGAAGAAGGCACGGGCGCGCGCCCCAGGGGCGACGCATCCGCGCCTCAAAGGTTGTGTGGGCCCGGCTCAGCGCCGGCGACGGCGCGAGACCGCCAACCCGGCGCCGAGCAGGACGAGCGTGAGGCTCACCGGCTCAGGCACGTCGGGCGTCCGCGTCAACGACACGTCGTTGATCGCGAAGCCGTTGCCGGTCAGGATGTCGAACTCGATCGCGAAGATGTCGTTGGCGTCGCTGAGCAGCCCGAGGAAGAGCGCGCTGCCGTCGCCGTTCTGGTTGTTCGTTCCCCCGGCGGCGTACCCGAAGAGCACATTCCCGCCCGTGCCGTAGGCGCGAATGGCGCCGATGAAGTTCCCCGCCGTGTTGGACTGGATCTGCGCCCCGGCGCCGCGCTGGCCGGTCGCGAACGTCAGGCGCATGGCCCCGAACACGCCCTCGGCCTCGTCGAGGTTGTAGGTGCTCAGCACGACATCGCTGGCCAGGAAGTCGGCGTTGAAGGTGCTGCCGGCGAACAGCGCGAGCGCGTCAGGCCCGTCGACCGTCACACCGACGCCATTGGTGCTGGTGGTGTTGGTGGGCACCGGCAGGGCGGTCAGGTCGCCACCCAGGTCACTCCAGACCACCGAGTCGGTCGGGTTGAGGGCGGCACGGCTGCTGACGCCGATGACGGCGGCGAAGGACGAGGAGGCACCGAGCAGGGAGACGCCGACGACAAGCGCGGCAAGGCGAACGCGGGAAAACATCGAAACCCTCCGAAGTCGGACCCTGAGGTCCCAGCGCGGCTGGGGCGTCGCGTCGTCCTGGTGGCCGGAATCCACAGTCACGTGGCGAGTGGCCCCACTATCTGCAGGTATTGGGCCAAGGTCGAGATTGAGTGTTTTGGCCCGAACTCTTCATCGGGTATTTCGCGACCGGGAGGACAAGTCGCTGCTGGTTGGACTTGAGTCTGCCGTGAGGGTGACTCTTCAGCCGCCGCACTCAGCGGGCAACGCAGCCTGTCTGGTCGCAACGCAACCGGAGTTCGAGGCCCGGGACGAGTTGCCCGTGGGCGTCGCGGGCGCTGGCGGTGACCTCGAGCGCCGTGCCCGTGTCGGCGACGTCGAGCAGGCCGAACTGGTGGTCGCGCTGAGGGGCGGCCTGGGGGACGCAGACGGAGTCGGAGGACGGATCTTCAGTTAACTTCGCCCCCATTAATGCTTCCTATCCTCCCTACGAGAACATCGAGCTGCCCCTGTCGTATCGCGACGTCAACGTCGCCGACCGCCAGAGCATCGTCGCCGAGATCCTCGATCGCTTCCGAATCGTGGCCAAGAAGGACCTCTACCCGAGCCAGCTGTCCGGTGGACAGCAGCAGCTGGTCGGCGTGGCCCGTGCGGTCGCGGCAAGTCCGTCGGTGATCCTGGCCGACGAGCCGACCGGCAACCTGCATTCGTCGCAGGCGCGCGAGATCATGGAGCTGTTCAAGCAGCTCAACGATCAGGGCACGACGATCGTCCAGGTGACCCACTCGGAAGAGAACGCGCAATACGGCGGGCGGGTCATCCGCCTGCGTGACGGCTTCCTCGACGAGAGCTGAGGGAGCAGGCCGGTGCTACGATGCCGCACCCGCGGCCACAGCTGTGCTCCGACCGTCGCCGTGGCGTCCATCTCACTGTCGCGAGGGCCTCTCCATGTTCGTGCGTCTGTTGCTGCTGTCGATGCTGATTGTCACGACGACGTCCTGCACGGGAGCACGCTCCGACCGTGACGCGCCGCCCGAGGGCGGTGCTGCGGCGCCGGCCGACGCGGCCGGACCGAGCCCCACGGGCTCCTTCGTCGAAGGCCGGGACTACACGGTGCTGGAGCGCGCCCGGTTCATGGACGACGCCGGCTTCGAACGTCCGGCGGAGGCGTTCAGCGTGCTGCTGCCGCGCGGCTGGAGCCACCAGGGCGGCGTCGTGTGGAAGGGCCTGCAGGAGTGTCGCGGCGAGATGGTGAGCGCGAAGTGGAGCGTCGCCTCGCCCGATGGCGCCATCCGCTTCCAGACCTTGCCGATCCACGCATGGGGCTGGGCGTCCGACCCGATGATGCTGCAGCAGATGCAGATGATGCAGCAGCAGGGTGGCTGCGAGATCGGCAGCGCCATCGACGCCACCCGGTACATGCGCGAGGTGTTCGCGCCGCGCGAGCTGCAGGGCGCCACGATCGTCGATGTCCGCGACAACGACCCCGCCACGCGCGAACTCCGCGACCAGGCCGCGCGCAACATGCCGAAGTTGCAGCAGTACAGCGGCGGTGGGCAGATCGACGTCGAGGCCGACGCTGTCATCGCGCGCCTGCGGTGGGAGGACGGCACCGAGGGGCTCGCGCTCGTCTCCGTGCTCAACTTCATCACGGACATGCCCAACCCGTTCACCGGCGGCATGCAGCGCCTGGTCAACGGCAACGCCACGGAGCGGAGTTACATCCGCTTCCCGGCGGCGCGCCGCGCCGAAGCCGAGACGCTGCTCGCGAACCTGAAGTCGAGCTATCGCACCAACCCGCAGTGGAAGGAGGCGATCGATGGCTACTTCGCGCGGATGCGCCAGCAGCAGGACGTCATCCATCACCAGCGGATGGCGGCCATCGCCGAACAGACGGCCGCCAACGCGCGTGGGCACGCACAGCGGATGGCCGACATCCAGCGGCAGGGCGACGCCAACACCGCCAGGTTCCAGCAGCGCATGGCCGGCATGGACAGCAGCATGCGGAGCTGGGAGGCGACGCAGAGCAGTCAGGACCGCATGCACACGGCCTTCGTCCAGTCGATCCGCGAAGTCGAGACGTGGCAGGGCGGCGACGGCAAGGTCGAGTTGAGCAGCGGCTACAGCCAGGCGTGGAGCCGAAGCGACGGCAGCTACATCCTGAGCAACTCGCCGTCGTTCGACCCGCGCGCCGTGCTGCAGGACCAGGCTTGGCAGGAGCTCAAGCGCGCCAATCCGTAGCACGGGGCTGCCCCTCGGGGACGTGCCTCGGCGTACACTCAGGCACGTCGATTCCAGGGTCGGGCACCAGCCCCGCACGGACGAGATTCGCCAACCGTCGCGGCCTCGTCGCGCTGATGTTGCTGGCAACCGCCGCGTGCTCCGGGGCGCCGCCGGCGCCCCCCGAGGCCGCGACGC
>NZ_JALHPM010000192.1:0-11444 GCF_022842525.1 Luteitalea sp. | reverse complement strand
GCGCGCCGCGGCGAAACCGCGGGCGATGGCCTCCCACAGCCGCTGCGCGGCCTCGTCGAGTTGGCGGGCCTGCGACGCCGGCCGGGCCACGGGGGCGAGCGCCCGCTCGCGGGTGATCGCCTGATCGAGATCGACGCGGAGGCGATCGAAGGTCTGCTGCCAGGCCGACAGGGGGTAGGGCTCGCTGCGGTCGGTCATGTCGCGCAGCGTGTCCTGGATCGTCCGGACGTTGGTGTCGATGCGGATCAACTGCAGCGTGTCGAGCCGGTGACGCTCGGTGAGGGTGACCTGCTCGTCGCGCAGGCGGCGCACCTCGACGCGCGCGTAGATCGACGCGGTCACCACCATCAGCGCGGCCATCAGCACGCCGACCACCAGCCACGTGACGGGGCTGCGGGGCGCGGCGGGATCGGGGGAGGCGGCGTCTGACATGGGACAGGTGCCCGGCCGTGCAACGGGTCGGGCAGGGCTTAGACTGACAGCAATGCACCTGCCACGACGAATCGGTCTGGCGACACCCTCACGCTGGCGGTGGCTGCTGATGCTGTCGCTGCTGGCGACTGCCCCGGCAGTCTATCCGAGCGGGACGTCTGGTGGCAGCGGGCGCGTCGCGGCCAGCGGCGCGCAGGTCGACCCGCGGATGGCGACGGAGGCCGAGGTCCGGCAGCGCTGCGGCACGGTCTGCCACAAGTTTCCGCCGCCCGACATCCTGCCGCGGGCCGCGTGGCGCGATGAACTCGTGCGCATGCAGTTGATCATGGACGGCGTGCCGGAGCCGGCGGGCATGATGGGGGCCGCCAGTGCGATGATCCCGCTGCCGCCCGACATGCTGCGAATCCAGCGCTTCTACGAGTCGGGCGCCCCCGAGGCGCTGCCGGCCCACACGCCCTGGCCGGCATCGACAGGCACCCGCGTCGGGTTCGAACGCCGCGCCCTGCACATGGACGGCCAGCCAGGTCCGTCACATCCCGCCATCGCCAACGTCCGCCTGCTGGACCTCGATGGCGACGGGCGTTCGGAGGTGGTCGCCTCGGACATGCGGGCGGGCCTCGTGCTGGCCGGTGCGCCGACGGCCGGCACCAGCCTCCGCGCCATCGCGGAGGTGCCGCACCCCTCGCACATCGAGCTGGTGGACCTCGACAAGGACGGGCGCCAGGACCTGCTCGTGGGCGACCTCGGGTCGTTCCAGCCCGCCGACCACGCCAACGGGGCCGTGGTATGGCTTCGCCGCAGCGCCGACGGCCGCTACACCCCCATCGTGCTGGCCAACAGGCTGGGGCGCGTCGCTGACGTCCGCGCCGCGGACTTCGATGGCGACGGCGACCTCGACCTCGTGGCGGCGGTGTTCGGGTGGCGACGATCTGGCAGTCTGGTGCTGCTCGAGAACCGCACGACCGACTGGAAGTCACCGCAGTTCGTCGCCGCCGAACTCGATCGCCGGCATGGCGCGATTCACGTGCCGGTCACCGACCTCAACGGCGACGGCAAGCCCGACATCGTCGTGCTGTTCGCTCAGGAGCACGAGACGGTGGCGGCGCTGATCAACACGGGCAAGGGCACGTTCCGCACCGAGACGATCTTCGAGGCGCCGCACCCGAACTGGGGGTCGTCGGGCATCGATCTCGTCGACATCGACAAGGACGGCGACCTGGACGTGCTCCACACGCACGGCGACACGTTCGACGACTTCATCCTGAAGCCGTACCACGGCGTCACGCTGCTCGAGAACACGGGGACCTACCCCTACACGGCACGCCCGATCGCCGCCTTGCCCGGAGCGCACCGGGCGATCGCGGTCGACTTCGACGGCGATGGCGATCTCGACATCGCCGCCGCCGCGATGGTGGCCGGGGGTGGCGGGCCCAACGAGGCGTCGCTGCCCGGGGTGGTGTGGATCGAGCAGACGGCGCCGCACACCTGGACGCGGCATGCGATTGCCGTCGGGACCCCGGCGTACGCCACGCTCGACGTCGGCGACACGGACCGGGACGGCCGGCCCGACCTCGTGGTCGGCCATTTCGCCTTCGGCCCGGCGATGGACGGCCTCGTGAGCGTGTGGAGGAACCTGCGCCGCTAGGGAGGGCCCGCTCGCCGAGCGGGCCGGGGTCGGACGCCTCGGCGAGGCGTCCCGCCCACGTCAGCCGGCGATGCGGAATGTCGCCGTCTTGCTGTCGGCGCCGTGCCGATCGGCGATGCTCACCCGCAGCTGGTAGACGCCCTGCGGGAGGGCGTCGATGGGAATGCGCTGCAACTGCGGCACTCGCCCGTCGCCATCGAAGCGATCGAGCGCCAGGGGGGTCGACGACACGACGCGCCCCTGCGACAACAACTCCAGCCGTCCCGTCGTGTTGGTCCCCGGTGCCCCGTAGGCCGTGAAGAAGAACGCGAGTTCGCGGTCGTCGCGTCGACGCAGCGGGACGCCGAGATCGGGGTACAGCAGCAGATCGCCGACATAGAGCGGATTCTGCGCATCGCGGTCCCCGGGCTTCACCGTCTCGGCGCGCCGCACGATGACGACGCTGCTGACGCGCGCGTGCCGGGACTCCGGCGATGGCACGGTGACCGTCGAGATGCGGGCACTGCTGCGCTGGGACTTCGCGTCGAACACCATCGCTTCGACGCTGTAGACGCCGGGCAGCAGCTCCGGCTGCCGGTAGAACAGGATCTCGCCCGACTTCGCGGCGTCGAGTTCGCCGAGGCGCCCCGACAGCAGGTACTGCTGGCTGGTCTTGTAGGTCGTGCGCCCACGCGTGTCACGCACCCGCACCACCACCACAGCCTCGGCACTGTAGGTGCCCTCGGCCTGATCGACGTGGTACGTCAGGGCGTCGGTCTGCACGCCGACGACCAGCGGCGTGAGCCCGGGTCGCGTCACTTCCGGAAACGACAGCGCCCCGGCCCGAATCGGGAAGGCGTTGGGCAGCGGCGTGCGGTCGAGCGCGGCCAGGGGCACGCTCTCGTAGCCGAGGATCGGCATCGGACTCAGGGAACGCACCGCGAAGTAGCCGCGCCGCGCGAACACGCGCGCGCCGGGGCGCCGCACCTTGACGTCGATCTCGCGAAACTGCCCGTCGAACTGCTGGTTCATCGGGGCGTAGGTGAGGACGTAGTGGAAGCGCATGTCCTCGTCGATGCGCGTGAAGGCCGACTGCAGGTTGTTGGTGTCACGCACCAGGAACCCGCCCGTGTCGCGCGCCAGATCGCCGAGGCCCGTGTGCGGATCCTGCCGCAGCATGTCCTCGTTGCGCTCCATCACCCTCAGCATCGCGCCGCCGACCGGCAGCGCACCCGTCTCGTTCTGGACGATGCGGTCCGTGCCGGTGGCGGTCATCTCGCGACGCACCTCCGCGATGGTGCTCTCGGCACGCAGACCTGAGGCGTCGACCGTGTAGATCGTCACGTTGGCGCGGTTGGCCGTGTCCACCACGGAACGGAAGGCCGCGAGAGCCCCCGGCGGCACCGCCAGCCCCTCGGAGAAGAACACGATCGTCTTGCGGCCGGGAATCTCCTGCAGGCTGGCCACCACCGACAGCAGCGCGTTGGTGGTGCTGAAGCCCTGTCGCTCGCGCTCGAGATTGTCGAAGATCTCGAGCATCCGGCTCTCCATCCGGTTCTGCGCCAGTTCCACCTCGATGCTGCCGATGGCCTGCGTCCCCGCGTTGGAGGGTGCCCCCCGCGTGGCGACGACCGTGCTCACCAGTTCCGGGCCGAGTTCGAGCCGCCGCTCCTGCAGTTCGACGATGCGGCGATCGCGGGGCTGGAACTGCGAGGCGCTCAGTCCGCCGACCTTCTGCAGCCCTTCGCGCACCGTCGCCGCATCGCGGCTGAACGGCTGCACGAGGTTGACCTGCAGGTCGATGGCGAAGACCGCCGTCTCGTCCTGCAGTTGGCCGCTCATCGGAATGCCAGCCAGGGCGGCGCGCTGCGCCAGCGAGCGGTTGTCGGAGGTGAGGCGATCGAAGACCAGCGCCATCACGCCGGAGGCCTCGGGGGCGGGCGCGGCCTCGGGCGCCGGTGCACCGGGCGTGTCGAGCCGCACGGCGCCGTCGCGCTTCTTCGCACTGACCGCGATGCCCGCGCCGCGGTTGGCCACCGAGAACGACCCGAGGGCGTGCTTGAGCCGGTCCTCGTAGATCTCGAAGTCGTCGGCCGTCAGGTCGGTCAGCAGCGCGCCCTTGCGGTCGCGGACGACGACATCCACGACGATGGCCGTGGAGGTCGTCTCGAAGCGGGGGGAGCCGGCCTCACCGGTCGGCGCCGGGGCGTTGGGATTGGGACGCGTCTGGGCCCACACCCCGGCCGTCAGGAGCGTCGAGGCCGTCGCCGCAAGCGTCCAGTGGATCAGGCGTGGGGTCACCATCACGCATCCCTCCCGGCACGGGTAACCGGTGCTAGGCCAGCGCCGCCGCGATCCCGCGCATGTAGGAGAGCGACTCCAGCATGCCGGGCACGGGGGTGTCGGCCTTGATCTCGTACTCGAGCGACACGTGGCCGGCGAACTTCGCCTTGACGAGTTCCCTGAAGACGCCCACCACCGGCAGCACGCCCCGGCCCACTTCCACCTGGCTGTCGCGGCTCGTCGTGTCGGTCAGATCCTTGATGTGCAGGTCCAGCAACCGGGGGCCCGCCTGGCTCACCGCCTTGACCACGTCGGCGCCGGCGCGCACCGCATGGCCGATATCCATGCAGACGCCCATGCGCGGATCGCGGTTGCCGATCTTCGCCAGGACGTCCGACGGTGCCGGCCACCAGGGATCTTCGGTGCCGTGATTGTGGATGGCGGCCTTGATGTCGAACTCCTTGACCATCTTCTCGAGGAGGTCGAGCGTGTCTGGCGCGGGCGAGCACACGACCAGCGGCATGCCGGCCGCCCGGGCGTACTCGAAGTCCTTCCGCATCGCGGCCTCGTCCGCCGTCTTCCAGGTCAGCGTGCCGCCGCCCATGATGGTGATGCCGGCGTCCTCGAACTCCTGGCGCGCCGCACGGATCTGCTCGGGCGTGTCGGTGCGCGCGAGGTGCACGTCCTTGATGGTGACGTACGAGACGCCGAGTTCCTTCAGCGCCGCGATGGCCTTGTCGCGCGGGAACTTGCGCAGCGAATAGGAGGCGACACCGATCTTCAGCGGCAGCGCCGGACGCGCGACATCGGCGACAACGGCCGTCGACGAGGCAACGGCTCGCGCCAGCGGCAGCAGCGGCAACGTGACGGCAGCGCCGGCCAACTGGAGGACCGATCGACGGGACAACGACACGGAAGACGAGGACACGGAGACTCCTTCGGTTCAGTCGGCCAGGTCGGGCAGCCTGGCGGGAGGACGCGCGCTGGCATGCGTCCGGAATTCCTTGAGCAGCGTCAGCGCCACGGCGTGCTCGGGCACCGGCCCCGCGGATCTCGCGAAGGCGGCGACGATGTCGCGAAACCGCTGCCGATCGATGTCACCCGGCGAATCGACGTTCAGCACGCCCATGGCCCACCCCGGAAACGCCCGCTGCCTGATGGGCCCATCGACCAAAAGCACCAGATCGCTGTGCCGGTCGTAGGTCAGCAGCAGCGGCTGCCGCCGGCCTTCCAGCACCTGCACGAAGTGGCCACTGCCGTAGAGCAACAGCCCCGTCAGCCCGTCCTGGGCATTGCGAATCCGGGCCTGCTCGCCCAGCGCCGCGAGGTCGGCCTCGGACCAGCGCCTCGTGGTCTCGCTCAGGTAGAGCATCTGGAACAGGGACATCGGCCGGTAGGCCGAGCATACCTCAACGCCCCGCTACGGCAGCACCGTGAAGCGCGTCGCGCGCGTCAGCAGGCGCCCCTCCACGGGCACGCCGACGCGCACCTCATAGGTGCCTGGCATCAGGTCCGTCGCCGGCAGCGACGCGATCTGCTGGATGCGACCGTCACTGCCCGGCGGATTGAGCGCCAGTTCTGCTTCGCCGACCAGGGTCGTGCCCCGCAGTAGCCGCACCTGCGCCGCGCCGGGGGTCATGCCCATCGGCACCACCGAGAAGGCGAACGTGACATCGGACGCCTCGGTGCGAGTGATGGTCCTCGCGAGGTTCGGGTACAGCAGCACACCGTCGTGCAGCAGCGGGCTGCGCAACTGGGCGCGTGTCGTCACGCCCTGCTGCGCATGCTGCACCACGAAGACGCTGCCGACGCGTGGCAGTCCTCGTGGCGAGCGCGGCACGTCGAGGCTGCCGACGCGCACGCTGGCGCGGTCGCCCTGCATGTCGTGCACCACGGCCTCCACTTCGTATGTCCCCGCCGGCAGCGACACCTGGCGATAGAACAGCATCTGCTGGGCCCGCGACGTCTCGAGCTGATCGAGGGGGCCTTCGAGCACGTACTGATCGCTCGCCTTCGCGAGCACCTTGCCATTGATGTCACGCAGGCGGAGCAGGAACACCGCCTCGGCGCGGTAGCGCTCCTTGTCGGTGTCGTACCGGAAGTGGCGGGCGTCGGCCTGCACGATCAGCGGCACGACCGACATGTCGGGGTCCATCGTCGGGAACACGAGACGCTCGAGGTGCACAGGGAACGCGTTCGGCAGCCGCGAGGCCTCGAGCGCGGAGACCGCAGGAGCCTCCCAGGCATGCGTGACGAAGCCCTTCGTCGGCGGGATGGCGAAGTAGCCATGGCGCGCGGTGACGGTCACGCCCGGACGGGTCACCTTCACCTTGATGCGGCGGTACTTGCGGTCGTACGTCGGGTTGGTCGACACGTAGGTGAGGACGTAGTGGTTGGCCATGTCCTCGGACACGCGCGTGAAGATGCGGGCGAGGTCGTTGGTGCTCTCGATGTAGGCGCCGCCGGTGTCCCGCGCGATGCGCCCGAGCGAGGCGGCTGGCGTCGACATCATCCCGGCCTCGAAACGCTCCACACCAGTCATCGTCATGCCGGACACGGCGGCCGCGTTCAGCATGTCGCGGAACTCGTCGTTCGGCGACACGGGACGAAGCCCCGCGGCATCGACGGTGTAGATCGCGACATTGGCCCGGTTGGCGGCGTCGATCACGTCCTGCAGGCGCCCGCGCAAGGCCGGGCCCTGCTGCAGTCCCTCCGACAGCAGCACCAGACTCTTGCGCCCGGGCACGTCCGCCATCGTGCCGATCAGCGCCAGCAGCGCCCCCTGGGTGATGCCACTCCGGAAGTCGCGCTCGGCCATCTCGTACCCGAGCGCCATGCGCAGCTGCATCGCCTGGAGATCACTCGCCACCCCCTGGTTCGCGGGTGAACTGAGCGGCGGCGGCACCGCACCCACGCCGACCCCATCGCCTCCTGCCTGCAGGTCGAGGATGGCGGCGCGATCGCCGCCGAACGGCAACGCCTGGTTCTGCCCGAGCAGGTCGACGGCCGTGCGAATGCGCGCATAGTCGCGCGTGAAGTTCTGCACCGGCACGAGCTGCAGGCCGATGCCGAACACCCCGATGACCCCCGGCGCCTCGGGCCCGCGCCCGATGAACTGTCGCGCCGCGCGATGGGCGAGCCACCGCGCCTCCGGGGCCAGTTGGTCGAACACGATCGCGACGACGCCGGCGTCACCGATGCTGTCATCGGGCGTCACGCTGGCGTCGGGCACCGCCGCGAACGCCGGCGTGTCGATCTCCGCGGTCGACACCACGCGCACCGCCTGCTGCTGCTTCGCGGTGAACGACGTCACCTGCTGCAGGACGCCGTTCTCGCTGATCTCGAAGTCGTCGGCGGTCAGGCCCGACACGGGCCGCCGGCCGTCGCCCCGCACGACGACGTCGACGACGACGGCATCGGTCCGGAGGCGAAACGTCGGCTCGACGTCTGGTGAGGTGGGCTGCTGCGCGTGTGGCCACGCCGCCGCGAGCGCGGCCGCGACAACGGTGAGGGCGACGAGACGGCGATCGAGCGACATGGCACGCCTCCTGGCCTCAAGCGACAGTGGGAGGGCCGGCTCGCCGAGCCGGCCGTCAGATTCGGCGTCGCGGGCCGCTCGGCGAGCGGCCCCTCCCAGTCTACGGCGTGATGGTCACGCGGGCCGAGCGGGCCACGAGGGTCGTGCCGGTCTGCACGGCGACCCGGATCTCGTAGGCGCCTGGCGCCAGCGCGTCCATGGGCAGCCGACCGATCTGGTGGATGGTGCCCGTGGCGTCGGGCTTGTCCAGCTCGAGTGGCGCCTGGCCGACGACCTGGCCGCTGCGGACCAGCGACACGGTGGCACCGCCGACCGGCGCCGAGCCCGGCTGCACGGCGAAGGCGAAGGCCAGCTCCTTCGACTCGGCCTTCGACAGCGCCTCGCCGATGTTCGGATACAGCAGCGTCTCGCCGAAGTAGAGCGGGTTGGTGGCATCGCGCTCGCCGACCGGGACCTTCTCGGCACGCTGCACCACGAACAGGCTGCTCACGCGCACCGGGGCGGTCGACGCCGGCGGCACTTCGAGGCTGCTGATGCGGACGCTCGCCTTCGCGGTGTGCGTGTCGTACACCAGCGCCTCGAGCGAGTAGAGCCCGGGCGGCAACACCGGCTTGCGGAAGAAGACGACGCGACCGGCCTGCGAGCTGGACAGCTGCTCCTTCGTGCCGGCCAGCGTGTACTGCTCGCTCATCTTGGCGAGCACCTGCCCGTTGCCATCGCGAATACGGGCGATGACCACGGCCTCGGCCCCGAAGCCGTCCGCGCTGGTCTCGTAGTCGAGATGCTTCGTGTCGAACCCCACCAGCAGGGCGGCCGTCGACGTCGTCGCGTCCTTCGGGAAGACGAAGGCGCGGGCCGCGATCGGGAAGACGTTGGGCAGCGGCGACGACTCGAGCAGTGCCAGCCCTGGCGCTTCGTACGCGAGCACCGGTGCCCCGTCGGCGCTGGGCGGCACCGCGTAGTACCCCTTGCGGTGGGACACCGTGAGGCCCGGTCGCTTCACCTTGACCGCGATGCTGCGGAATTTGCCGTCCATCTCGGGCCTGGTGGACGAGTACGTCAGCACGTAGTGCGCGCGGATGTCCTCGTCGACGCGCGTGAAGCCCTTGTCGAAGTTGTTGCTGCCGGCGATGAGGAAGCCGCCGGTCTCGTTGGCCAGCTGGCCGAGGCCCGACGAGGGATCCATGCGGAGACGATCCTCATTGCGCTCGAGATAGCGGGACGCGGCCCCGCCGGCCCCGATGCTGCTCTCGCCGTTGTTGAGGCGACCGGCCGCGTAGGCGTTGATCTCGTCGCGCGCCTCGGCCTGCGTGCTCTCGGCCCGCAGCCCCTTGGCGTCCATGGCGTAGACCGCGACGTTGGCGCGATTGGCCTCGTCGATGAGCGACAGGAAGCGCGGCATCACGTTGGGCGGAATGACGAGCCCTTCCGAGAAGAACAGCACGCTCTTGCGGCCGGGCACCAGCTTGAGGGCGTTGACCACGGCCGACATCGCGTTCATCGTGCCGTAGCCCTGCTGGTCGCGCTCGAGCATCGTGAACGTCTCGGACATCCGCTGCTGCATCTGGGCCACGGCCAGGTCGGCGCCCGCGGCGCCCTGGGCCGCGCTGGTCGCCGGTGTGCCGGTGCCGATCGACGCCATCGTGTCCTGAATCTGCGTGGCCCGCTGCTGGTTGCTGCGCGCCTCAGCCAGGGATTCGGAGGCCTGCGAGCCCGTGCGTGTGCCCACCTTGTCGAGCGCGGTGCGCAGCGCGGTGGCGTCACGCGTGAACGGCTGCATCACCTCGAGTCCCCAGTCGGTGGCGAAGATGCCGACGACATGGTCGCTCTCGGTGCCCTTGCCGATGTAGCGCTCGGCCGCGATCTTGGTGAAGCGGCGCGAGTCGGACGACAGCCGATCGAACACGAGCGCCACCACCGACCCATCCCCGCGACCCGGCGCGGGCCGGGTCGCCGCCGCGGGCGCCGCACTGGCCGCTGGCGCGGTCGCCGCGGTAGGAGGTACGGCTGAGGGGACCACCGGCGCCGCGCCCGCGCGTGCCGGCGCGTTCTCCGCCGCAGGCAGACGGAAGGATCCGACCTCCTGCGGGGCGCCGTCTTCCAGCACCTCGAACTCCTCGGCCTTCAGGTCGGTCACCGGCAGGCCCTTGCGGTCGCGCACCACGAGGTCGACCACGACGGCGGTGACGCTGGACGAGTCTCCGCCGGTGGTGCGACGCGGCACCGGTCCCTGCGCCGCCACCATCGTCGTCGCCAGCGTGAGCAGGATGAGGGTCTTCGTCAGTGTCGGCATCGGTCGCACTCGGGGCTGGGAGCTGGGCGCTCGGCGTTCTGCATCTTGGGACCTGAGTCTTGAGTCTTGTCCTGAGCCCTGAGCCCTGAGCGCTGAGCCGTGAGCCGTGAGCCGTGAGTCTTTTCCTGAGTCCTGAGTCCTGAGCCCTGAGCCCTGAGCCCTGAGCCCTGTGACACCTTACGGCGTGACCCCGCCCACCGCCGTCTGGCCATGGCGCTGCAGGCGCGACAGGCGGTCGAGGCGCGTGAACTCGTCGCGCGCCTTCTCGGCGTCGGCGGCGCGTCCAGCACGGGCGTAGGCCTTGGCGAGGGTGAAGTACACGCCGGGACTGTTGGGCTCGAGCGTGCGGCTCTGCTCGAGCGAGGCGATGGCCGCAGGCACCTCGCCTGCCTCGAGATGGACCTGCCCCATCAACCGGTGCGCGATGAAGTCGGTAGGGGCCAGCTCGATGGCCTTGACGGCGTGAGGCCTGGCCCTGTCGGCGTCGCCGCGCTTGAGGTACTCACCGGCGATCTGCACATGGGAGGTGGCATGCCCGGGCTGAATCGTCAGTTCGCGCTCGAACTCGCGAATCGCGCGATCCGGGTCGTCGGTCAGCAGGAACACCGCGAACGCGTAGTGCACGTGCGGCGCCTCGGGAAAGCGCAGCGTGAGTTCCTCGAAGGCCGTGCGGGCAGCCGGGGCCAATCGCATCGCCATGAAGTAGCTCCCGCGACCGGCCATCAGCACCATCTCGCGCTTCTGGGCCGGCACCTCCGACGGCAGCAGCGGCAGTCGCAGCGTTGCGGTGCCCAGCGCCTCGATGATCTGCGGCGAATCGTTACCCTCGAGGGCGAACTCGCCGAGTGTGTTGAGAGCCACCTCGAATTGCCCCAGGCGAGTCATGGCGAGGCCCGCATGAAATCGCGCAACGGACCCGAGCTCGACATTGCCACTCACACCGAGAGCCTTGGCCTGCAGCAGGTCCACGAGGGCGTCCGCGTACTCTCCGGACTTGAACGTGCACAGACCACGGAATGCCGTGGCGGCGCCATGGTTCGGATCCAGGCGCACCAACCGATCGAAGGCACGACGCGCGTCACTCCACTTCTCGAGATCGTAGAGAGTCGTGCCCAGATACCACCACGCCTCCATGCTGCGCGGCGCCTGCTGCACGACCTTCTGATACAGCCCCACGGCATCTTCGAGGTCGCCGGCCTCACGCGCCGCATCGGCCTTGCGCATCAGTGGGCCGCGGGCGGCGGGTCGCGGCGCGGCGGCGGTCGCCGGCGCAG
>NZ_JALHPM010000191.1:0-11600 GCF_022842525.1 Luteitalea sp. | reverse complement strand
CAGCGGCGGCTGCGGCGCGGACGGAGGCACCTGCGGCGACGTGGGGGGCTGGACGCCCGCGAAGGCGGCTGGGGTTGCCCACAGGGCCAGGCACAGTACCCCAACAGGGGCAGCGAGTTTCATGCGTGTTCGAGTGTCCGTGGGGCGTCTGTTCGGCAGCCCCGTGCCCGTCCGAGACAGGCCGGGCCGCCATGGGAAGCTCTTCCCATGGCAGGCCAAGCCGTCAGTGTACCGGACATGAGACGCTCGGCGCTACCGGGTGGCCGGCCGGCCGTGACGGAATGGTGATGACGCAGGGCGCTGGGCGCAGGGCTCGGAACGGCAGGCTCAGGGCGCCGGGCAGGGGCGGGCGGCCGCGGCCGAGGGCCGGGCTCACCTGACGTGAGCCCGACGCCCTCTCCCGCGAGTCTCCTAGACGGTGACCAGTTGCAGGCCCGGGGCTTCGGTGCCCGCGGGGCGGTAGTGCGGCTGACCATCCACCATGTAGACCTCGAAGGTCCCTCCGGCCTTGAGGCGGCCGCGGATGAGCTCCTCGCTCAGGGGATCCTCGATGTACTTCTGCAGCGCGCGACGCAACGGCCGGGCCCCGTACGAGCGGTCGTTGCACGTGACGTTGATGATCCAGTCGAGGACATCGTCGCCCAGCGTGAGCTTGAGCTGGCGGTCGACGAGGTTGCGGTTCATCTGCGCGACCAGCAGGCGGGTGATCGACCGCAGGTCGTCGTCGGTCAGCGCCTCGAAGACGATGATCTCGTCCAGGCGGTTGATGAACTCGGGGTTGAAGGTCCGCTTGACCTCGCCGAGCACCTGCTCGTTGATGGTCTTGGTCTCGGTCGCCTCACCCGGCTGGAAGCCCAGCGACGCCTTCTTCTGGATGTAGCGGGCGCCGATGTTGGACGTCATGATGATGATCGCGTTCTTGAAGTTGACGCGATTGCCCAGCCCGTCGGTCAGGTGCCCGTCCTCGAACACCTGCAGCAGGATGTTGAACAGGTCCGGATGCGCCTTCTCGATCTCGTCGAGCAGGACCACCGAGTACGGGTTCCGCTTCACCTTCTCGGTGAGCTGCCCGCCCTCTTCGTGCCCCACGTACCCCGGCGGCGAGCCGATCAGCTTGCTGACCGAGTGCTTCTCCATGTACTCCGACATGTCGAAGCGGATGAGCGCATGGTCGCTGCCGAACAGCAAGTTGGCCAGGGCGCGCGCCAGTTCGGTCTTGCCGACACCCGTCGGCCCGAGGAACAGGAAGCTGCCCACCGGGCGCGTCGGCGCCTTCAGCCCCGCCCGCGACCGCCGGATGGCGCGGGACACGGCCGAAATGGCCCGGTCCTGGCTGACGACGCGGTCGTGCAGTTCCTCTTCCATCCGGAGCAGCTTGTCGCCCTCGTCCTCGTTGATCGAGGTGAGGGGCACCCCCGTCCACTTCGAGACGACCTCGTCGATCTCGGCGCGGCCGACCGTCACACGGCGATGACTCGACGCGACGTCGAACTTCTCGCGGACGAACTGCAGGTTCTCGCGAGCCATGACTTCCTGCTCGCGGAAGAACTGGGCGCGCTCGAAGTCCTTCTGCGAGACCGCACTCTCCATCTGCTCGACCGCCACCCGGATGTTCCGGTTGATCTGGCCGAACTCCTCGCTGAAGCCCGCCTCGCGCAGCTTGGCCCGCGCCCCGGCCTCGTCGAGCAGGTCGATGGCCTTGTCGGGCAGGAACCGGTCGGTGATGTAGCGGCTCGACTGGTAGACCGCGGCCTCGAGCGCCTCACGCGAGTAGTCCACGTGATGGAAGGTCTCGTAGCGCTCCTTGATGCCGAGCAGGATCTGGATCGCCTCGCTCTCGCTGGGCGGATCGACCTTGACGGCCTGGAAGCGGCGCTCGAGCGACCGGTCCTTCTCGATGTACTTGCGGTACTCGGCGGGGGTCGTCGCCCCGATGCACCGGATCTCGCCGCGCGACAGCGCCGGCTTGAGGATGTTGGCGGCGTCCAGCGAGCCTTCGGCCGACCCGGCCCCCACCAGCGTGTGCAACTCGTCGATGAACACGATGATGTTCGGGTTCTCGACCAGTTCCTTCATGATCGCCTTCAGGCGCTCTTCGAACTGCCCGCGATACTTCGTGCCCGCGACGATCAGCGAGATGTCGAGGGCGAGAATCCGCTTGTCGGCCAGGAAGTGCGGTACGTCGCCGACGGCGATCTTCTGCGCCAGACCTTCGACGATGGCGGTCTTGCCGACGCCGGGCTCGCCGATGAGGACGGCGTTGTTCTTGGTGCGGCGGCAGAGCACCTGCTGGACGCGCTCGATCTCCGTCTCGCGCCCGACCAGCGGGTCGAGGGAACTCTTGAGCGCCGCCTCGCTCAGGTCGCGGCTGAACTCCGCGAGCAGCGGCGTCTCCTTGACCCGCGTCATCGTCGTCTTCTCGTTGAGGAGCGCGACGATGTCCTCGCGCACGGTGGCGAGGCGCATGCCCTTCTCCATGAGGATGGTCGCGGCGACCGACTGCTCCTCACGGAGGATGCCGAGCAGGAGATGCTCGGTCCCGATGTAGTTGTGCGACAGCTGATCGGCTTCCTCGGCCGCGAACTGCAGCACGCGCTTGGTCTCGGCGCTGAAGGGGATCTCGACCGAGGTCGAGACCTTCTCGCGGAAGACCGTGCGACCCTCGACCTCCTTGCGGATGGCTTCGAGGGAGAGGTGAGAGCGCGCGAAAATCCGGCTCGTCAGCCCCTTGCCTTCGCGGATCAGGCCCAGCAGCAGATGCTCGGTCTCGATCGAGACACTGCCCAGTTGGCTGGCCTCATACCGGGCGAAGAAGAGGACGCGCCGCGCTCGTTCTGTATACCGCTCGAACATGTGGTCCCTTGGAAGAACTCACGCCGCTTAGCGTGGGGTGCCGTGTGTCGGCATTATACGGGATGCTCCTCGGCTGGCCGCCCGCGCGAACACCCGTGCCGGCAATCCGTCGCCTGACCGCGCAGTCGTCGTGACACTGCCGCGGCCCTGTCACTAGGACGCCACAGCGCCACCACCGGATGGGTCGTGCGTCAGGCCGGCAACAGTTGGCCGCCTTCGAGCCGCAGCACGCGGTCGCAGGCGTCGGCAAGGCGACTGTTGTGGGTCGCGATCACCGCCGTCAGCCGGTACTCCGCATGCATGTCCCGCAAGAGCGAATGCAAGGATGCGGCCGTGTGCTCGTCGAGGTTGCCGGTCGGCTCGTCGGCCAGGAGCAGGGCGGGGCGCATCACCAGCGCGCGGGCAATCGCGACCCGCTGCTGCTCGCCCCCCGAGAGCGTCCCGGGCCGATGCGACAGGCGGTGCGCCAGTCCGACCCGCTCGAGGAGGGCCTGCGCGCGCGGCCGGCCCTCCGCCAGCGGGACCCGCCCGATCCGCAGCGGCATCTCGACGTTCTCCAGGGCGGAGAACTCGGGGAGCAGGTGGTGAAACTGGAACACGAATCCAACCCGTTGGTTCCGGAACGCCACCCGCCCGGCGTCGGTCAGGGTGTGCAGGCCGACCCCGTCCACCACGACGGTCCCACCGTCCAGACCGTCCAGCCCCCCGAGCACGTGCAGCAGCGTGCTCTTGCCCACCCCGGACGCGCCGACAATCGCCACCATCTCGCCGGCGGCGACCTCGAGCCCGACGTCGCGCAACACCTCGACCGGCCCGTTGGGCGTGGCATACGACTTCTGCAGGGCGGAGACGGAGAGGAAGGACATGGAAGGCTCAGGACTCAGGGCTACTGATACCGCAGTGCCTGGGCCGGGTCGAGGCGCGAGGCCTGGCGCGACGGGTAGATGGTCGCGAGGAAGCAGATGGCCAGCGCGGCGAGCACGACGAGCACGAAGTCGTCGGGCTGGACCTTGAACGGGACGTAGGCCACCTGGTACACGTCCATGGGCACACGGATCAGCTTGTAGCGATCCAGCACCGTCGTCACGCCCAGACCGGCGAGGGCCCCGACCAGCGTGCCGATGGCGCCGATGATGAGCCCCTGCAGCATGAAGATGGCCGTGATGCTGCCCGCCGCGGCGCCCATCGTCTTCAGGATGGCGATGTCCCGGCTCTTCTCCATGACGAGCAGCACGAGCGAGGCGACGATGTTCAGCGCGGCGACCATCACGATGAGGCCGATGGTGATGGAGATGGCGACCTTCTCGAGCCACAGCGCCGAGAACAGCGACTGGTTCATCTGGGCCCAGTCCTGCGTGATGTAGGTGGCGCCCAGACGGCTCGTGATGTCGCGGGCGACCTCCGGCGCGGCGTACATGTCGTCGACGCGGACCTCGATGAAGTCCGGACGCTCGCGGGCGAGCAGCCGTTGCGCGGTCGCCAGGTCGACGAAGCCGTATGCGGCATCGAACTCGAACAACCCGAGCGAGTAGATGCCGGTGATCTCCAGCCGCCGACTCCCCATCGTCGGACCGAAGGGCGAGAGCGGCCCTTCCGGCGTCATCACCGTGACGGTGTCGCCCACACGGACGCGCAGTTGATCGGCGAGGACCTGCCCGATGGCGATGCCGGCCAGCGACGCCTCGGGCCGCGTCGCCAGCGCGCCCAGCGTGCCCGAGCGCATGCGGTCACTGACGTCGGTGACGTCCCCTTCGGTGGCCGGGTCGATGCCCTTGACGGTGATGAAGGCCTGCTGCTCCCCCGCCGTCACCAGCGCCTTGCCGAGAACGATGGGCGATGCGCCGATCACATGGGGGACCTGCTTGAGGCGCCGCATGTCGGTGGCCACGTCCGTGAGGCCCTCACCCACCTGCCAGACGTAGATGTGCGGCGACGCGCCGACGATGCGATCGCGCAACTCCCCCTGCAACCCCGTCATCAGGGCCAGCGCGATGATGAGCGCCATCACGCCGACGGCGACGCCGACGGTCGAGATCACCGAAATCAACGACAGGAAGGCCTGCTTGCGCCTGGCGACGAGATAGCGGAGGGCGAGGAAGAGTTCGAAGGGCATGGAAAGGGGCTCAGGGCTCGGGGCTCAGGGCTCGAGGATCATGGCTCAGAGAGGATACTGCGCGGGGGGTGGCAACGCTCATGCATCGGCGCGGGGCCATGGCGCGCGACGTGAGGAATCTCGAGGTCTTTCAGCAGGCTGACGCGCTGTTCTTTCGCGTGGTGGCCGTTTCTGCCACCATCGGCCGCCCAGGGCGTTTCAGCTTCTGCGATCAGCTGACGCGAGCGGCCCTCTCGGTGCCCGTCAACCTCGTGGAAGGCAGCCAGCGCTCCACGACGCGCGACTACGCGCGGTTCGTCGAAATCGCGGCCGGCTCCGCGGCCGAGACCGGCTATCTGTTGTCGGTCGCCTCGCGGCTGGCCCCACGAGACATGCCCATCAGCGCCCTGGCCGCCGAGTACGACGTGCTGGTTCGCCGCATCCACGTCCTCCACACACGACTCCGTGCGCTCGACACCGCCGCCCGCGTGCCCGGCCCCGCCGCCACGGTCTCCGCCGGCCCTCCACCGCCGGCCGAGCCCTGAGCCGTGAGCCTTGAGCCCGCTCTTCTGAGCCCTGAGCCGTGAGCCCTGAGCCGTGAGCCTGCCTTCTGAGCCCTCAGCCTTGAGCCGTGAGCCGTTCAGTCCTGCGCCAACCTGACGCTCAGCGCCGGCGACGCCTCCTCGAAGCGCATGTTCGCGCCAGGCTGCAGGAATCGCGTGGCCAGCAGCCGGTGCGGGCTGCTCGACATGTCGTGCAACGAGAGGGCAACGTCCCCGTTCGCGGCGACGACCGGGACGAGCCCCCAGGTGGAGCCGTCGGCCAGCCGCAGTGTCGCCACCTGTCCGGCGGCGGACGTCAGCGCGATGGCCCTCGGCAGCCCGTCGACGGCGACATCGAACGCCACCACGACCTGCTCGCCCTGTGACAGGGCCTCGCCGGTGCGGGCATCGACCTCGACCCACTGCCCCTCTTTCGTGCACCGGGCGGCCTTGCCCGGCTCATCGCGAATCGCGACTTGCGCGCCCCCCGAGTACTCCGCGCCCTTCTCGTCGAGGCAGAGTGTGGCCCGCGGAAAAGCGGCCGCGCGCGACTGCCCCACGAAGGCCCGCGGTAACGTGGGCCAGCGTCCCAACCCGAGCGCGTCGATATCCGTCGTCGCTGCGGGGTTCGGTGTGACGGCCCACGTCACCCGGTTCGCATACACGACCTCCCGCACGGCGCAGTACGCCTGGACGTGCTCCCCACGCGCTTCACGGCGGGCCTCCTCCCGTTCGACCAGAGGCACCTGCACCAGCGCGGTCGCTCCAGGAGCGATGTCCCGTGTCAGCCACTCCGACTCCCGGATGAGGACGGGACGGACGGCGTCGCCCCTGAAGGACACCACACCGACGAGTCGCACGCGGGCGACCGCCACCGAGCCGACGTTCTGGACTTCGAACGCCCCGCACACGTGCTCAGGCGTCGAGGACACCCGGAGGATCCGGAGGGCGCTGCCCTCCTGGCGCTGGGGGAAGCCGTAAGGCACTGGGCCGGCTTCGGTGGCCTGGCCCGCCGCCAGCAGTTGCGTGGACAGGTGCGCCGACGCGGTGGCGAACATCCGGGGCAACGCCGCGCCCAGCACGATCAGGGTGACCGCGACCAGGGACGCGCGAACGATCGGAATGGACATGGTGGGCTCTCCTTCGAGCAGGCGACGAACACGGGTGATGAGTCGAGGACCGGCCATGCCGACGGCTGGCCGCGCGTGCTGGACCGTGCCAAGTCGGGCGACGAGCGTGAGCGCCTCCACGTAGCGGGCACGGTCACCCGCCACATCGACGGACGCGTCGTCGCAGCAGAACTCGCGCGCCTCACGGATTCGGGCCCCCATCCACCAGATCGCCGGGCAGTGGAACAGCACCGCTTCACAGGCCGACTGCCCGAGATTGATCGCGTAGTCGCGTCGTGTCACGTGGGCGAGTTCGTGCGCGAGGACGGGAGCAAGCCCCTCCTCGGGCATGACGTCCAGCAGGTGCGCGGGCACGAGGACTGCCGGCGAACGTGCCCCGACGGTGACCGGCGCATCGACCTCAGTGGACACAGCCAGGACGGTGCCTCCCAGATGAACCTCCGCGCACAGCCGCTCGAACGTGTCGCGCAACGGACTCGGGTCGACCAGCGTCGCTCGCTGGCGGAGACGACTGGCCGCGCCCAGGGCCACCACCAGACGGCCGAGCATCAGCGTTGCGCCTGTGCCCCAGGCGATGGCCACCAACCCGAGGACGGCCGGCAAGAGCAACGCGGACGCACTCGGGGCCGGCCTGGGCGGCACCGCCGACAAGGGAGCGGCCACCGGAGCCGTGGCGGCGTCCCGCGCCGCAGGCGCGCGCGGAGCGGTCGAGGTCGAGACTCCGGGCGCGTCCGGCGCACCACTCGAGGCCGGAACGACGAGCAGCAGCGGCACGGCCACGAGCGCCAGGACGGCGGCTGCAGCGAAGGCGACGACGGCGGCACGGTGCTGGCGTGGAGCCGGAGCAGCCGGGCGCAGCAGGCGCCAGCCTGCGAGCGCGAGGGCCGGGAGTGTCGAGGCGAACAACGACAGGATGACAAGCCACCCGAGGGCGACGAGCGACGCGTGTTCGAGCAGCGCCAGCGCCCCGGTCACGCTTGCCCCCGCTTCTGCACCTGATCCAGCAGCGTGCGGATCTCATCGAGCTCCTCAGCGTCGACGCGGCGTCCCGCCAACGCGCTCTGGAGCAGGCTCCGTGCGGACCCGCCGAACGCCTGCTGGAGCAACTGCCCGGCGAGCGCGCGCTGGGTCGCGCTGCGTGGCTGCGCCGGCGCATACACATGAGACTTGAACCGTTCCTGGCGGGTGAGCAGGCCCTTCTGGTGCATCACCTGCATCTGCTTGAGCACGGTCGTGTAGCCGATGTCGCGCAGCCCGGACACGACGTCGTGCACCTCACGCACCGTACTCTCGCCCCGGTCCCACACGACCCTCAGAATGTCGAGTTCAGCATCCGTCGGCGTTGGTGCTGCGGCGCGTTTGACCATGGCGTCACCTCTGTGGCGACGCTACTACGACAGTTGTCGTATGTTAACGATCATGATCGTAGCAACAGGGGCGTCGCTGACGCGGCCGCCTGGCGCGCAAGACCCGCCGTGACGGCCCCTGAGCCCTGAGCCCTGAGCCTATTCCTTCTGAGCCTTGAGCCCTGAGCCCTGAGCCCGCATCAGCGGAAACAGGATCACGTCGCGGATGCTGGCGCTGTTGGTGAGCAGCATGACGAGGCGGTCGATGCCGACCCCTTCCCCGCCGGTCGGGGGCAGGCCGTACTCGAGGGCGCGGATGTAGTCCTCGTCCATCTGGTGGGCCTCGGCGTCGCCGCGGGCGCGATCGGCCAGCTGCCCCTCGAAGCGTCGGCGCTGCTCGGAAGGATCGTTGAGCTCGCTGAAGGCGTTGGCCACCTCGAACCCGCCGGCGTAGAGCTCGAAGCGCTCGACGGTGTCGGGGTCGTCGGGCTTCTGCTTGGACAGCGGCGAGACCTCCGTCGGGAAATCGTAGATGAACGTCGGCTGGATGAGATCGTCCTCGCAGAGCGCTTCGAAGATCTCGGTGGCGATCTTGCCGGCCCCGACGCCCTCTGGCACCGCGAGCCCGAGCGCAGTGGCGATGCTGCGGGCCGTGGCCTCGTCGCGCAGCATGTCGACGTCGACCGATCGCTGCAGGCGCTCGGAGGCCCGCTCGGCCGCCGCATGACGCAACGACAGCCGGCGGAACGGCGCCGCGAACGAGATGGCGTGCTCGCCGAACGTCAGGTCCGTCGTCCCGATCGTCTGCAGGGCGACCTCGGCGAACATCTCCTCGGTCAGGCGCATCAGATGCTCGTAGTCCACGTACGCCTGGTAGAACTCGAGCATCGTGAACTCGGGGTTGTGCTGCGTCGAGATGCCCTCGTTGCGGAAGTTGCGGTTGATCTCGTAGACACGGTCCATGCCGCCGACGACGAGCCGCTTGAGGTAGAGCTCCGGCGCGATGCGCATGTAGAGCTTCATGTCGAGCGCGTTGTGATGCGTGACGAACGGGCGGGCCAGGGCGCCGCCGGCGATCGACTGCATCATCGGCGTCTCGACCTCGAGGTAGCCGCGCGCGTCGAGGAAGCCGCGAATCGTCTTCAGCGTGCGGGCGCGGACGTCGAACACCCGCCGCGCATCCGGATTGACGATGAGATCGAGATAACGCTGGCGATAGCGCGTCTCGATGTCCTGCAGGCCGTGCCATTTCTCGGGCAGCGGCAGAAAGCTCTTGGCGAGGAAGGTCAGGCCCGACGCCCAGATGGTGAGCTCGTTGGTCCTGGTGCGGAACAGGCGTCCCTCGACGCCCACCTGGTCGCCGAAGTCGAGCAGCTTGAACATCGCGAAGGCCTCGGCCGGCACCGAGTCCTGGCGGATGTAGACCTGCAGGGTGGCCACGCCGTCGGAGAGGACGAGGAAGTTGGCCTTGCCGAAGGTCCGCAAGCCGAGAATGCGGCCAGCCGCCCGCACGGGCACGTGCTCGGCCTCGAGCGCCTCACCGGCATGCTCGCCGTAGGTCGCCACGATGTCGGCGACGCGATGCGTGGCGTCGTAGGCATTCGGATAGGGTCGGATGCCGAGGGCGAGCAGTTCCTCGAAGTTGGCGCGGCGCTGGGAGACGAGTTCGGAATCGGACATGACAATGGGCTCAGGGCTCAGGGCTCAGAAGCGCGGGCGCACGGCTCAGGACGCCAGGCTCGGAAGAACAGGGTCGAGGCGCGCAGCTGACGGTTCGACGCAGGACAGGTCAGCACTCGAGCAGGCTACCCGTTCGGCGCCCGCTGCCCGGTGCCCGGTGCCCGGTCCTGTTCGATCCGCTTGCGAATGGCATCGAGCACGCCGTTGACGAAACGCACCGCGTCCGGGCTGCTGAAGGTGCGCGCCAGTTCGATGGCCTCGTTGATGACGACCGGCGCCGGCACGTCCGGGCGTTCGAGCAGTTCGTACACCGCGAGTCGGAGCACGAGGCGATCGATGACGGCCAGGCGTTCGAGGCGCCAGTTCGTCGCCGCCGCCGCAATCAGGGGATCGATGCGATCGAGCGTCCGGGCCGTGCCCTGGGCCAGCGAGACGGCGAGCGCGTCGCGGTCGGCGACCGGCGGACGCAGTTGCAGGTCGCGGACACCGGCGATGGCCTCGGGCAGGGCGTCACCGCTCAGCTCCCAGCCATAGAGCATCTGCAGGGCGCTCTCGCGGGCCTGCCGCAGGTGCTGGGGATCGCGCGTCACGCGCCGCTCCCAGCCGGCGGCTGCCAGGCCCTGGCCAGGTTCGCCATCGTGACCACGGCGACGGCGGCCTCGAAGCCCTTGTTGCCGGGGCCCTCGGGGACGCGGGCCTCGGCCTCCTCCTGCGTGTTGACGGTCAGCACGCCGAAGGCCATCGGGATGCCCTGCTGCAACGACGCCTGCATGATGCCGTGCGAGACCGCCGAGGCGATGTAATCGAAGTGCGGCGTCTCGCCCTTGATCAGGCACCCGAGGCAGATGACGGCATCGATGCGGCCTGACGCGGCGGCGACCCGGGCGCCGAACGGCACCTCATAGGCACCGGGGACGTCGAGCCGCTCGATGTCGGCCGCGGCCACCCCGGCCGCAGCCAGCGCCTCGAGGGCGCCACTGGCCAGACGACCGGTGATGCCGTCGTGATAGGTGGAGACGATCAGCGCCACGCGCAGACCTGGGGCCTGGGGAACAAGCTGGGCAACGGCAGGACGAGACACGCGGTGATGACTCCTAGCGACCGGTAAACGAGGCGTGACGCTTCTCGAGGAAGGCGCGCACGCCCTCCCGCATGTCGGCGGAGGCGGCGGCGAGCCCGAACAGCCGCGCTTCGACCGCCAGCCCGTCGGCCAGCGGACGGTCGAGTCCGGCGGCCACGGCTTCGCGGGCGTAGCGCAGCGCCAGCGGTGCCCGGGCGGCGAGCTGATTCCCCAGCGCCTGGGCGGCCTCCATCACCTGGTCGGCCGGCACGGCGCGCAACACCAGGCCGAGGCGAACGGCCTCCGCGGCGTCGACCTGACGCCCGGTCAGGATCAGCTCCAGGGCCTGCTGTCGGCCGATGGCCCGCGCCAGGCGCTGCGTGCCGCCGAATCCCGGGATCAGACCAAGCGAGGTCTCGGGCAGGCCGAGCCGCGCCGTCTCGGCCATCACCCGGAACGTGCAGGCCAGCGCCAGTTCGCACCCGCCGCCCAGCGCATAGCCGTTGATGGCCGCAATCGTCGGCACCGGCAGCCCCTCGAGCCGATCCAGGACCAGTTGCCCGTCGCGGGCGTAGCGGGTCGCCGCGTCGGGGGTGAGCCCCTCGAACTCGGAGATGTCCGCACCGGCCACGAAGGCCTTCGGACCGGCCCCCGTGATGATCAGGACCCGCAGCGTCTCGTCGCGAGCCAACGCGTCGAGGCGTGCCGCCAGCGCGGCCAGCATCGCCCGGTTCAGCGCATTGAGCTTCTCGGGACGCGTGATCGTGAGCACGCGCACCGCGTCCGTGCCCGACAGGGCCAGGTACTGGTCATTCATGGCGGGGGATCGAGAACACCGGGCACCGGACCGCGGACATCGGGCGCCACCGGTGCCCCTAGGGCCGCGGCACGGACGCG
>NZ_JALHPM010000190.1:0-11633 GCF_022842525.1 Luteitalea sp. | reverse complement strand
GGGTGTGCACGCACTCCGGTTCAGCCCCGGCGGGCGCGTTCGCGGCAGCGCCCCGCTGCCTGCCGGCGTGGCGGGGGCGGCCGTGGGACGCTGACGTGCTGACCACCCTCCTCGTCGTCGCGACGCTCGTCGCCCTCAACGCCCTCTACGTCGCGGCAGAGTTCGCCGCCGTTTCCGTCCGGCGGGGCCGCGTCCGCCAGCTGGCCGAGGACGGTTCGAGCGTCGCCGCTCGATTGCTGCCGATCCTCGAATCCCCGACACGACTCGACGGCTACATCGCGGCCTGCCAGGTCGGCATCACGATCTCGAGCCTCGTGCTGGGCGCCTACGGCCAGGTGGCGTTCGGCGCGCCCGTCTCCGGTCTGCTGCAGCGCTCGTTCGGCCTCGACGGCATCGCCGCAGCGTCCACCGCCGCCGTCGCGATTCTCGTCGTGCTGACCGTCGGCCAGATGGTCAGCGGCGAACTGGCCCCCAAGTCGCTGGCGCTGCAGTACCCCACCGAAGTGGCGCTGTACACGTACTGGCCGATGCGCTGGTCGCTGTGGATCCTCGGGCCGTTCATCTGGTTCCTGAACGGGTCGGGCAACATCCTGCTCAAACTGCTCGGTAGCGGCCACGGCGCCCATCGCCATGTCCACTCACCCGAGGAAATCGAGCTGCTCATCGCCGAGAGCCACGATGGCGGCCTGCTCGAACCCCACGAGCTGCGCCGCCTCCAGCGAGCCTTGCGCTTCAGCCTGCGCACCGCCCAGCAGATGATGACGACGCGCGACCGCCTGCACGCGATCGACATCACGATGCCGGTCGACCAGGTGCTCGCCCTGGCCCTCGACTCGGCGCAGGCCCATGTCCCCGTCTACCGCGACACGCTCGACCACGTGATCGGTTTCGTCAACACCAAGCGCCTGCTGGTGCGTCACGTCGAAGGGCGTCCGGTGCGGTCGCTGCGCGAGTTGCTGCAGCCGGCCGTGATCGTCGATCAGACCATCACCGGTGACCGCCTCGTCGACGAGCTGCGACGGCGGCGCACGCATCAGGCCATCGTGGTGGACGATCGCCAGCAGGTCGTCGGCATGGTCACGCTCGACGACATCCTGTCGTCGCTGCTCGGACCGACGCCCGACGAGTTCACCCAGTCCTCGCTGCGGATGAAGGCCCCGCGCGCCACGAGTCCACGCACATGACGACGCTCATCGTCATCGTCACCGTGCTGGTCGTGCTGAACGGCCTGTTCGTCGCCGCGGAGTTCGCCATCGTCGGCACGCCGCGCGTGGCGATCGAGAAGCGGGCGGCGGCGGGCAACCGGGTCGCGCAGAAGGTCCGCGCGATTCTCGAGGAGCCGCAGCGACAGGACCGCTTCATCGCCACGGCGCAGCTCGGCATCACGCTGGCCAGTCTCGGGCTCGGCATGTACGGCGAGCACCAGGTGGCCGAGCGACTGGTGCACTGGCTCGAGGGTCTTGGCGCGGCGCGGTACGTCGCCGCCCACACGCTGGCGAGCATCCTCGCCGTCGCGATGCTCACCTACGTGCACATCGTCTTCGGCGAGATGGTGCCCAAGTCGATTGCCCTGCAGCGGGCCGAGCGCACCGTGCTGCTGATCACGCCGGTGATGCTGGTGATTCAGGCCATCTGCCTGCCGCTGGTGATCGTGCTCAACTTCCTCGGCAACACGCTGCTGCGGCTGATCGGCATCACGCGACAGCAGCGGGCGCACGAGCACCTCTACTCGCCGGAGGAGCTGGCGCTGATCGTCTCGGAGAGCGAGGCCGGCGGCATGCTGCGCGAGGAGTCGGGCAAGCTGCTGCGCGAGCTCTTCGAGTTCGGTGACCTGACGGCGCGCGAGGTGATGACGCCGCGGGTGCGCCTGGCAGCGCTGCCGCTGGGCGCCGATGCCGACACGGTGACCGCGACCGTCCGCCGGCAGCCGTACACGCGCTACCCGGTGTACGACGGCGACATCGACCAGCTGACGGGCATGGTCAACGTCAAGGATCTGCTGCTGCTGAAGTCGAGCGGGCAGCCGCTGTCGCCGACCATCGTCCGGCCGATCCCCACCGTGCCCGACACGGCGACGCTCGACGTGGTGCTCGAGACCCTGCGTGACGCGCGGGCCCAGATGGCCGTCGTGATCGACGAGCACGGCGGCACGGCCGGCGTGCTGACACACGAGGATCTGTTCGACGAGGTGATTGGCGAGGTCGCCGAGGGCGCGGCCGAGCGGACCAGCATCTACCGGGATGCCCGCGGCGTGCTGCACGTCAGCGGCACCTCACGGGTCGAGGAAGCCGGTGAGGCGCTGGGCGTGGTCCTCGAGCACGACGAGGTGGACAGCGTCAGCGGACTGATTCTGGAGCGGCTGGGCCGCCCGCCACACGTGGGCGACGTGGTGGTCTACGACCACGTGCGCTTCGAAGTCGTGTCGGTCGAGGGGCTCGGCGTCAACGAATGCATCGCCGAGGTGGAGGAATCCCCCCGCGAAGATGCCTGAAGGCACGACACCCGGTTCCGTGGGTCCTTCGCCGGGGGGCGACGAAGGCGGAACCGGGCTGGAGCGGGAGAGAAAAAGGTACTGGATGAAGCCGTCGCGAGAACTCAGGCGACCGAGTGCAGCGACAGACCGGTGCTGAAGTCGGCGAGGCGCTCGCGCAGGATCAGTCGACCGCGGTGCAGGCGCGACTTCAGGGTCTGGCTCTTCACGTTCAGGGCCTGGCTGGCTTCCTCGGTGGACAACCCGTGGATGTCGCGCAGGATGATCGGGGTGCGGTAGATCTCCGGCAGGTCCTTCATCGCTTCGGCCAGGCGTCCGCGCAACTGCGTGCGGAGGAAGGCTTCGTCGGCCAGGCTCGACCAGTCGGCAGCCTCGCGGAGCCGGCGGATGCCGTCTTCCTGATCCTGCCCCTGCATCTCGTGCTCGGAGACTTCCGCCGGGCGCGTGAACTTGCCATTGCGCAGGCGCGACATCGCCGTGTTGAAGGTGATGCGATAGATCCAGCTGGAGAGGGCCGCGTCGCCACGGAACGCGTCGACCTTCTTGACGACCTTCATCAGGACGTCCTGGGTCACTTCCTCGGCGTCTTCACGGTTCTTCATGTACCGGAACGCCAGCTGGTAGACCTTGCTGCCGTACGCGCTTGCCAGGGTCTCGACGGCTCCCGGGACTCCGGCCTGCAACTGCTCGATCAGTGCGCGCTCTGCATTGCTATCTCGCTTCATCTCGCCTCCGTCCAGTAGAACACCGGAGGGGTGATGAATATTCCCGACGTACAGGTTCATGGTTACGCTCCATGCAGAGCGTAGGCTCTACCTTGGTCCAGATCCACTAATTCCAAGGTCTAGCCTGAGAGGCTGTTCGGTTTGCGCAACCGAGGGTCGCAGCTCATCCATTGATAGTGCGATCGAACACCCGGCACAGATGGTGGATGACCCGTGCCTCGACCCCATCCATGGGGGGCGCCAGGCCCAGGAGGCGCTCGAGCGAGGTGACGCCGTGGTCTCGGATGCCACACGGGACGATCAGGTCGAAATGGGCGAGGTCGGTGTGCACGTTGAGCGCGAAGCCGTGGCTGGTCACCCACCGCGACAACCGGACGCCGATCGCGGCGACCTTCTCGTCACCGACCCAGACGCCAGTCAGTCCACTCTTGCGCCCGGCGTCGAGGCCGAAGTCGGCGCACACGCCGATGAGCACCTCTTCGAGATCGCGCACGTACCGGTGCGCGTCGAGGCGATCGGGCTTCAGGTCGAGAATCGGGTAGCCGACCAGTTGGCCGGGGCCGTGATAGGTGACGTCGCCGCCGCGCCCGGCCTCGAACAGCGCGATGCCCCGTGCGTGCAGCTCGGCATCGGTGGCGAGCACGTGGTCGCGCGACTGGCGGACCTTGACGCCGAGCGTGATGACCGGCGGGTGCTGAAGCAGGACGAGCGTGTCGCTGATGGTATCGGCCTTGCGCGCGGCCACCAGATCGGCCTGCAAGGCCAGCGCGGTCTCGTAGGGCACGAGTCCCGCGCGCTGGACGACGAGCGGGGGCATCAGGCCCAGGACTCGATCGTGGCCTTCACCTTGCTCATGAACTCGTCGGCCACGGCGCCGTCCACGAGGCGATGGTCGTAGCCGAGGGTGAGATAGCCCCGCTGACGCACGGCGATCATGTCGTCGATGACGACGACACGTTTCTCGATCGTGCCGACCGCGAGGATCGCCACCTGCGGCTGATTGATGATCGGCATGCCGAAGAGCGTGCCGAACGACCCCGGGTTGGTGATCGTGAAGGTGCCGCCCTGCACGTCCTCGGGCTTGAGCTGCTTGGCGCGCGCCCGCGCCGCGACGTCGGCGATGCCCCGGGCGATGCCGAGCAGGCTCTTGCCGTCGGCCTCGTGCAGCACCGGCACGATCAGCCCCCAGTCCAGCGCCACCGCGAAGCCGAGATTGATGTCCTTCTTGTAGACGACCGAGTCGCCGTCGATCGCCGCATTCAGGATCGGCATCGCCCGCAGGGCGTCGGCAATCGCCTTGGCGATGAAGGCCAGATACGTCAGCTTCACGCCGGCGCTCTCGAACTCGGCCTTGTGCGCCTGGCGGACCGCCGCCACCCGCGTGAAGTCGACCTCGAACACCGAGTGCACGTGCGCCGACGTGCGGCGGCTGTACAGCATGTGCTCGGCGATCTTGCGGCGCATCACCGACATCGGCTGGACCTGCACGGCCTCGCCCGGCTGGAAGGCCGGGATGTGGAGCCCCTGATGGCCTGACGCCGGGGCGGAGGGCGCCTGTGACCGACCGTCGATGTACGTGAGGATGTCGTGCTTGGTCACGCGACCGCTGATACCGGAGCCCTCGAGCTGCGCGATGTTGACCTGGTGCTCGGCGGCGATCCGCCTGACCAGCGGCGAGGACTTCTGGCGCCGACGGTCGGCGGTCGCGTTCTCGACAGAGGCCTCCACGGCCACCTCGGCGGCCGGCTCAGTCGCCGGCCCAGCCGCGGGCTGACCGGCGACATCGGCCCCCCTGGTCTCGGAGCCCGGGTCGGTCGTGGCCGGGGTGGACGCCGTGCCATCGGGCTGCGGGGTCGCGGCGGCGGGTGCGGCCGTCTGCGGCTGCTGCCCGGCGTCGCCGAGCACCGCGACGACCGTGTCGATGGGCACGGTCTCGCCTTCATGCGCCCGGATCTCGAGCAGCACGCCAGCGGCGGGCGAGGGAATCTCGGCATCCACCTTGTCGGTGGAGATCTCGAAGAGCGGTTCGTCGCGGTCGACCGCATCGCCGACCTTCTTGATCCAGCGCACGACGGTGCCTTCGGCCACCGATTCGCCCATCTGGGGCATCACCACGTTCGTCGGCATAGAGAAGGCTCGGGGCTCAGGGCTGAAGGCTCAACAACAAGGCTTTAGGCTCAAGGCTCAGGGCAAGGCTCAAGCCTTGGGCCCTGAGCCTGCTGTTCTGAGCCCAGAGCCCAGAGCCTCAAACCCGACTCACATGTGAATCGGCGCGCCGTGTGTCGCGTGTGCCGCCTCACCCACCGCCTCCGACATCGTCGGGTGCGCCTGGATGGTGCGGATGAGTTCTTCGACCGTGCACTCGAGGCGCAGGGCCAGCGTGGCCTGGGCGACCAGTTCGGTGGCCCGCGGGCCGATCATGTGCACGCCGAGAATCTCGTCGTACTGCTTCTCGGCGACGATCTTGACGAACCCTTCGGTCTCGTTGGCGATCTTGGCGCGGCCGAGGACGCCGAAGGGGAACGACCCGACGCGAACGTCGTAGCCCCGTTCCTTCGCCTGCGCCTCGGTCAGGCCGACGCTGCCAATCTCCGGGTCGCAGTACGTGCAGCCGGGAACGTGGTCGTAGTTGATCGGCCGCACGTCGTGGCCGGCGATGCGCTCGGCGGCCAGGATGCCCTCGGCCGACGACAGGTGCGCGAGCTGCTTGTGGGCGCCGGTGCCCAGCGTGATGACGTCGCCGACGGCCGAGATGCCCGCCACGCTCGTGCGCATCAGCGGGTCCACCTTGATGTAGCCGCGTTCCATCTCGAGGCCGAGGTCCTCGGCGCCGAGGCCGTTGGTGACGGGCCCGCGCCCGGTGGCCACCAGCAGATACTCGGCCGAGATCGTCTCGGTCTTGCCGTCGGGCAGCTGCGCCGTGATCTCGACGCCGTCGCCCGTGTTGGTCGCCCCGGTCACCTTCGTGCCGGTGAGCACGCGAATCTTCTTCTTCCGGAAGCTCTTCTCGAGCACCTCGGAGACGGCCGCATCCTCGTTGGGCACGATGCGCGGCAGCAGCTCGATGATCGTCACGTCGGTGGTGCCGAAGCTGTTGAAGATCGACGCGAACTCGACGCCCACGGCGCCGCTGCCCATGACGATGATCGACCTGGGCACCTGGCGCAGGTTCATGGCCTCGGTGCTGGTGATGATGCGGGTGTAGTCGAACGCGATCCCGGGGACGCTGCGCGGCGACGATCCGGTCGCCACGATGATCTCCTTGCCGGCGGTGATCTGGCTGGTCGCCCCCGCGGCGTCGGTGACCTCGATGGCGCCCTTGCCGAGCAGGCGGGCCGAGCCCTTGATCCACTCGATCTTGTTCTTCTTGAAGAGCATCCCGATGCCGCCGGTCAGACCCTTGACGATCTTGTCCTTGCGGTCCTGGACGACGTTCATGTCGAGGCCGACGGCGGCCTCGCCGAGGGTGATGCCCCAGTCCCTGGCCGCCTTGGCGACCTTGAAGGCATGGGCATGCTCGAGCAGCGCCTTGGTCGGGATGCAGCCCCAGTTCAGGCACGTGCCGCCGAGCACGCTGTCACGCTCCACGACGGCGGTCGTCAGGCCGAGCTGCGCGGCGCGAATCGCCGCCACGTAGCCGCCGGTCCCGGCGCCGATCACCACGACATCGAATGCGCTTGCCAACCCCTGCTCCTCTGCACGCGAAAGACGGCCCCCGGGACCACGAGGCTGTGGGCGCCGGACGTCGACAACTCACAATTATGGATCGGGAGCGCCAGGGGGGCCGACAAACGCCGGGCCGGCGCCTCCTCGTCCCGTCCGACTCGTCCGGAGCGCCCGATTCGCTAAGATGCACGGAACCGATGGCTCCTGCCCTCAAGACCATCCTGATCGTCGATGACGATGAGGGGATGCGCGACACGCTGACGGCGATCCTGAAGCGCGACTATCGCGTGATGTCGGTGTCGTCGGCCGAGGACGGGCTGTCGCGGCTGCGCCAGTCGCGGGTCGACCTGATGCTGCTCGACGTGCGGCTGCCCGGCATCGGCGGCCTCGAGATGCTGCGGCAGGTGCGCGAGCAGCGCGACGAGGTCGAGGTCATCATGATCTCGGCCATCACCGACGTCGAGACCGCCGTCCAGGCGATGAAACTCGGCGCCTACCACTACATCACCAAGGAGTTCGACTACGACGCGCTGCGCGCCCTGGTGCGCAACGCGAGCGAACGGCAGGACCTGCGCAATCGGGTCGAGTCGCTGACGGCCCAGGTGGAGGCCCAGGACGAGGAGTTCGTCACGGGCACCAGCGCGGCGATGCGCGCGGTGGTGAGTCTGGTCCAGAAGGTGGCGCGGCTGGACACGACGGTGCTGATCACCGGGGAGAGCGGCACCGGCAAGGAGATGCTGGCCCGCCGCGTCCACGCCGAATCGGACCGGCGGCGCGGCCCGTTCATCGCGGTCAACCTCGCCGCGGTCCCGAGCGAACTGGTGGAGAGCACGCTCTTCGGGCACGAGCGGGGCGCATTCACGGGGGCCGTCCGCCAGCAGCTCGGCAAGTTCGAGCTGGCCAACGGCGGGACGCTGTTCCTCGACGAGATCGGCGACCTGCGCCTGGACCTGCAGGCCAAGCTGCTCCGCGCCATCCAGGAGAACGAGATCGAGCGCGTGGGGGGCCGACACCCCATCCGCGTCGACTTCCGGCTCGTGGTCGCGACCAATGCCGACCTCTCCGAGGCGGTCCGCCATGGCCGCTTCCGCGAGGACCTCTTCTACCGCATCAACGTGATTCCCGTCCGGTTGCCGCCCCTGCGCGACCGCATGGAGGACCTCGACCAACTGCTCGAGGTCTTCATCCGGCGCTATGCGCTGCGGTTCCGCAAGGTCGTGCGTGGCATCGAGCCGTCGGCCTTCGCCGTGCTCCGGGGGTACACCTGGCCGGGCAACATCCGCGAGCTGCAGAACCTGGCCGAGCGGATGGTCGCGGTGTGCGACAAGTCCGAGATCACGGAGGCCGACCTGCCGCTCGAAGTGCAGCTGGCCGCCCTCGAGGCCCGCGAGGCCGACCCGGCCGAGAGCGTGCTCGATCAGGCCGTGGCGGCCTTCGAGCGCAGCTACCTGCTCAAGGCCCTCGAAAAGGGCGAGTGGAACATCGCCGGCACGGCACGCCAGCTGCGCCTGCCGCTCAGCACCCTCAAGCACCGCATGAGTCGACTCGGCCTGAACGACGTCACCCGGCGCCTGCGGGACGCCTGAGCAAGGTCGCCCCACCGACACGTCGGCCAAATCTGCCGACACGGACGCCCCAACACTTTGTAGGTTCCGCAAACGCGAGCGGAGGCTCCGCCACCTCATGCGCGCCCCAAGTGCCATTGGATGAGCTACTTGCGGGGATCCTACCCATGGATGGCAGCGGCGGCACCGTTCTGGCACTCCCAGCCAGGGTATGCGAGCCTCCCGCTTCACCGTGTCGGTGCCCTTGCCCGACACCGACGACACCTTCCTCTTCAACTCGCTGACCGACACCCAGATCGTCGTGTCGTCCGACGTGATCGGCCTCATGGCACGCGTCGAGGCCGACGAGGACGTCCACCTCGATCCGCGGTCGCGCGAGGCGGTGACGCAGCTGGCCGAGCTCGGCTTCCTCGTCGAAAGCCGCGAGGCCGAGGACCACGCGCTCGAGGCGTTCTTCCGGGATCTCCGCGAAGACGCGAGCCACCTGCGGGTGACCCTGCTCACCACGCTGCAATGCAACTTCGCCTGTGACTACTGCATCCAGGGCGACCACGCGTCGCACGACTCGGCAGGGGCCCGGATGTCCCTCGAGCACGCGGCCCGCGTCGGCGACTGGATGGAGCATCGGCTCGACGCCCTCGGCTCGCCGCGCTTCACGCTGACGTTCTTCGGTGGCGAGCCGCTGCTGAACCTGCCGGTGGTCTACCTGCTGGCCGAGCGGATGTGGACCGCCTGCCGGGCCCGCGGCGTGGCGATGAACATCAGCATCATCACCAACGGCCTGCTGCTGACCGAAGAGGTCGTCGACCGCCTGCTGCCCTGGGGCCTCACGGGCGTGAAGATCACGCTGGATGGCGACAAGGTCACCCACGACCGGCTGCGCCCGCTGCGGGGTGGCCAGGGGACCTTCGATCGCATCCTGGCGAACATGCGCGCGGTGGCGCCGAAGGTGCGCCTGAGCATCGGGGGCAACTTCGACGTCGAGAGCGCCGCCAGCTATCCCGCGCTGCTGGCGCTGCTTCGTCAGGAGCCGTTCGCCGACCGGATCTCGAAGATTGCGTTCAAGCCGATCATTCGCGGGCCGAATACGGGAAGACCCGTGTCCGCCCCCGTGCGCACGCGCGCGGATGGCCGGCGGATGATTCCGCTGACGCCCGCGCAGGCGCCGGAGGCGGCACTCGGCGGTACGTGCATGACCGCCGCCGGGAATGGTGGGGGCAGGACGCCCTGCGACACCTGCGGGCTGGTCGACACACGCATGGCCTGGCTCAGGGCGGAGACCCGGGCCAGTGGCTTCGAGACACTCGACGGCCTCCACATGGGCCCGTGCGAACTGCATCGGCGCCACTCCTACACCGTTGGGCCGGAGGGGTCGCTGTACCCGTGCCCCGGCTTCACCGGCGAGGCGACCACGCGGGTCGGCCACGTGGACCCGGCGCGCGACGTCGCGCATCACGCCGTGCGTGATCGCTTCGAGACGCACGCGCCCTGGCGCGCGTGCGGCGATTGCGCACTGGTGCCGGTCTGCGGCGGCGGCTGTTCCGTCGCCGCGCACAACGAGCAGGGCGATCTCGCCGCGCCCAGCTGTCATCGTCCGGGGATGCTGGCGGCCCTGGACGACATCGCGGCCGCCGCGGCCACCGTTCCAGCCTGACCCCGTCGGGCCACTGGCCCGACCTTTCCCAGAGGAGTCGTCATGACCATCCGTATCGTCGCGCGAGGCGCCAGCAAGGACCGTCCCCCATTCTGCCCGCTGCTCATCGACTACCCGTACGACACGCCGGACCCGAAGTAGCCGGCCGCACGACGCACGAGCGCAGCGGCGCGAGAGTCGCGCTGCTGCCCACTCGTTCGTGATACAAGCACGTCGGCGGTTGCCCTTCGACAGCAGGGACCGCCGGACGCTGCGTGAACGCGCTCGCCGCTCGCCCTCCCCGTCCTCGCGACGCACGGCCGCCAGCCGTGCCGGTGCCGCTCGTCTGCGTCATGGCAGCGATGGGTGTGATGGGCGCGTGCCGTCGCGACCCGCCGCCACCGGTTCCGTCGACACGCGATGCGAGCATCGCCGTCGCCATCCCGAGCAACAGCGCGCCGATCGAGCCGCTGATCTACAGCCTGACGCAGACACGACTGGTGCGTGTCGACCAGGCGGGCCAGGTGCAACCGGCGCTCGTCGAGCGGTGGGTGGCCTCGCCCGACCATCGGACCTGGACGCTGACGGTCCGCGCCGGCGTGCGTACCCACGACGGGACGCTGGCCACCGCCGAGGATGTCGTCGCCCGGGTGCGCAACGCGTTGCGGGATCCCATGCGTGGGCCAGGGCTCTGGCACGTCACGGCTGTGGATGCCGCCAGCCCACACGAGGTCCGCATCCGACTGAGTGAGCCGTCGAGCCTGCTCCTCGAGACACTGTCGCTGGTGGAAGCGCTGCCGGCCGGCCCCTTCAGGGAGACGGACCCGGACACGGACGCGGACGCGGACACCACGGCAGACACCGAGGCGGACGAGCCGGACCTGCACGCGGTGGTCACGTCCGGTGAGGACGCGGCCGCCATCCGCACGATCAAGATCCGGCGCTTCGAGACACCGCGGGCCGCCGTGGCGGCGCTCCTTCGTGACGAAGTGGACGTGCTCTACGAGGTGCCCACCGAGACACGCGCCCCCCTGAGATCCGATGGGGACGTCCACCTCTTCCCACACCTGAAGCCGTACGTGATGACGCTCGGCCTCAATCATCGGCACCCGATCCTGCGGCGACGCGACGTCCGACTGGCCATGAATGCCGCCGTCGATCGCGATGCCCTCATCGGCCAGGTCGCCGGTGGCGTCGGCGTGCCCGCGGCCGACATGCTCTGGCACCAGCACTGGTCGCGCCCGCACGGCGGGGATGCGGCCCTGCTGCGGGTAGACAAGGTGCGTGCAGGACAGCTGCTAGACGAGGGCGGGCTGCGGCGCCGCACGACGCCGGACGGCGCCGTCGAGGCACGCTTCCGGGTGGCGTGCCTCGTGCTGGACGCGCCGCTGGCGCTGCGCGTGGCCGGTCGGTTGCAGCACGCCTATGCCGACATCGGCATTACGCTGGATCTCGAGGCCGTCGCCCTTCCCGATCTGGTCGCGCGGCTGCAGCGCGGGCAGTTCGACGCCTATGTCTCTCCCGTCGCCGGCGGCTTCGGCATGGGCCGCCCG
>NZ_JALHPM010000189.1:0-11659 GCF_022842525.1 Luteitalea sp. | reverse complement strand
GCCGACGCGCAGGGGGCCGCCGATGCCGATGCGCGGTGGCAGGCCGTGCTCGAGGCGGACCCCGAGGATGTCGCCGTCCGGTTGCGACTGGTCCAGGCCGCGGTCGACCGCGGCGATCTCGAGTCGGCGTCCCGCCTCGCGCTGGCGCTCGATGCCGCCGACGATGCGGTGCTCGTCGTCCTGGTGGATCTCGCCGCCCGGCGCGCCCAGCCCGATGCCGTCGAGCGACTGATCGCGGGGCGCGTCCATGCGGGGGCCCTGCCGGATCACGTGCTGGCGCCGGTGACCCTGCTCGCCGAGCGGCATCCCGACGCGGCACGTGCGGCGCTCTCCGCCGCCGTGGCGGCCTGGACCGCCATGGGCCAGCCCGGGCACGCCGTCGCGGCCCTCGAGCTCGTCGAAGGGCGGGGATTGCTGACGACGGCGCTGCACCTGCAGTGGGTCGAGATTTGTGTGGACGCCGGCGTGCCGGATCTGTCGCGCGCCCAGCGGGCCCTGGCGCGCGCGTATCTGGGCGAACGCCGCGTCGCGGAAGCCCGCGCCGTCGCCGAGGACGTCTTCGTCCGCGAGGCCGGCGCCGAACCGTCGCGTGGCCTGCTGCTCGACATCCTCGACCGCCAGGGCGTGGCCGACCCGCATCGTGTACTGGTCGACCTGCTCATTCCCGCGAGCGACATCCTTTCCGAGGGCGACGACCCTGCGCCCGACCCGTCGAACGTGCCGGACCTGGACGCGCAGGAGCCGTACGCGCCGCCCGCGAGCGATGCCACCGCCCCCGAGATGATGATCGCCGGCGGTGCCTTTGCGGAGCGATTCCTGGCGTCCCTCGAGTCCCGCTCGGGCATGGCAGTGGACGGACTGGGACGAGGCGCGCCGGTGCCCCCTGCCGTCAGTCCGGTGAGCCCCGTCGCCGACGTGCGTCCCCCGCTCGCCGCGGTCGCGAGCCCACCGGTTGCTGTGCCTGCGCAGACGCCTGTCGAGCGGCCAGTCGAGCCGACGCCGCGGCCCGCGTTCAACTGGGCCGACCTCCTCGGCCGGGATGTCGGGGACTCCGGGGCGTCCGCCCCCGACCCGGCGCCTGTGCTCACACCTGTCGCGGTACCCGAGGTCCCCGTCGTGTCGCCCCCGCCCCCGGCGCCGGCGGTCGTGGCCCCGCCGCCGTTGCCGCCGCCCGTGGCCGAGGATCGGGTCCCCGCCATCGACGGTCCCGTCGCACAGGCACCTGACGCGCCGGCCATGCCTGACCCCGTGCCCGGCCTCGGTGACCTGCGCGAGCAGCCCATGCTGGTCGACGACGCTCCGCTGCAGCCGTCCTTCTCGATCCCGCGGGGCTGGCTGTCGGACGCGGCGCCGACCACCGACGAGCCCGTCCGTCAGCGTGCGCCGGAGGACGACTTCTTCTTCGCCGACGATGCGACGCCGGCCCGATGGGCGCCGCCCGCCGCCCGTGGCACGCGACTGGGGGCCGGCGTGCCGATGACGCCTGCCGCCGCCGATACCGATGCGGCGTCCGCGGCACCATCGATCGACGTGCCAGCATTCGGCGAGACGCCAGCGTCTCCTGTCGACGTGCTGCCACACGTCGATCCGGAACCGATGCCCGCACCGGCTGCCGAATCAGCAGACGGGATGCCGACTGCGCTCGACGATGACCCCGCCCCCGTCGAGGTCGAGACCGTCGACGAGCCGGAGGCAGTGGCTGACGAGCCTGCGCCGGTGGTCGAGGAGGAAGTCGATCTCACGCAGCTGCTCGAGGAGCTGAAGCAGTGGGATCCGGTCCTGCCCGAACCGCGGGTACGCCAGCGGACGGAAGGGGCAGAGGACTCGCTCGCCGGGTTGCCGCTCGACTACCCGACGGTCGCGCCGACGCTCGACCTGCCGGCCGATCCCGTGCCCGGGGACGTCGCGCCGGAGACGGCGTCCGCCCCGCAGGCCGACGTCGTCGAGGCGCCTGGCGTCCGCGAGGAGGCGGCGCTCGCGGAGGAACTGCCCGTGCAACCGGTCACACCGGGGGCGGGGAGTCAGGAACTCGACGCCGTCTTCGCCGACATGCAACGGCACTCCGACGGGTATGCCGTCGCCGAACAGCAGCTCGCGGCCGGGCGCGTCTTTCTGGCGGCCGGTCTGGCGTCGGAGGCGGCGCGGGCCTTCGAGCGGGCGTCGGTCGAGCCACGCTCGCGCTTTGCCGGTGCGCTCGCCCTCGCAGAACTCCACAAGTCCCGCGGTCAACTCCTCGAAGCCGTCAGCTGGTACGAGCACGCGACGGCGGCCGCGGTGCCCGATGCTGCGGTCAAGCGCCCGGTGCTGTACGATCTGGCCGAGTCACTCGAGGCGCTCGGCGAGACCGACCGCGCCGTCGGTGTGCTGCTCGATCTGCTGTCGCAGGTCGAGGATTATCGTGATGCGCGCGCGCGGCTCGATCGGCTGCTGCGCGTCGATGCCGGAGGCTAGTCGTTTCCCTGTTCAGTCGCGTGCTGCTGTCCCTCTACCTCCTCGAAGCCGGATTGCTGCTGATCCTGGCCCCCTGGACGCAGTTCTGGGACCGCAACTACCTGGCGGCCCTGCACCCCGTGCTGGCAGAGTGGCTGACGCACGCGTTCGTCCGCGGTGCCGTCTCGGGTGTCGGCATCGTCAGCGTCGGGGCGGCGCTCGTCGAGATAGGGCAGCTGCTGTCGCGTCGTCCGGCATCGTCACAGGCGCCGGGGGCGTAGGATGTGGCCGCCGAGAACGCTGGCGATCACGGATCGGCGCCAGTTGGGCGGCCGCGGTGAGGCCGACGACGAGGCGAGGCTGGTGGCGTGTGTCGGCGCGATGGCCAACGCCGGCGTCGACGCCGTCCAGCTCCGTGAGCGGGACTGGGCGGACGGGCAACTGGTGCGCGTGACCCGCGCGGTCATGGCGGCCACGCGCGGCACCCGCTGTCGGGTGTTCGTGAACGAGCGCGCGCACGTCGCGGTGACGGCAGGCGCCCACGGCGTGCACCTGCGTGGCGACGGCATGTCCGCGCGCCGCGTGCGTGGGGCATGGCCGTCGGGGTTGTTGATCGGACGGTCGATGCACGTGGGCGATGCGACGGACCTCGCCGACGGCACGGACGTGGTGGTGTTCGGGACGGTGTTCGCTTCGGCCTCCAAGGGGCCTGGCGCGATCGTCGTGGGCGTGGACGCGCTGGCCGCGTGGGCGTCCACACCGGGCATGGCCCCAGTGGTCGCCGTTGGCGGGATGGCCCTCGACCGCTGCGAGGCGGTCCGAGCGGCTGGCGCGTGTGGCATCGCCGGCATCGGGATGTTCGCCCGGGCGTGGCAGCAGGGTGAGTCGTCGCTGACGACGTTGGTGCAGGACATTCACGCGGTGTTTCGAGACGGGGAGCGGGCAGAGTGACCGTTGGCGAGCGTTTGCGCGAGGCACGGGAGCGCCAGAAGGTCTCGCTGCATGCGATTGCAGAGAAGACCAACATCTCGGTGCGCTTCCTCGATGCCATCGAGAAGAACCAGTTCGACAAGTTGCCGGGCGGCATCTTCACGCGCGGCTTCATCCGTTCGTACGCCGCCCAGGTCGGCCTCGAGCCCGACGCACTGGTCACGCAGTTCCTGTCGGACGAACCCGGGCAGCGGGACGACGACATCGACGAAGCTCCGGCCAAGCTGGCGGGCGATGGCCCGTCGCTGGGGACGCTGGTGCTGGCGGGGCTTGGCGTCATCCTGCTGGCGCTCGCTCTGGTGTTCCTGCTGAAGCCCGACTGGCTCGGCCTGCAGGCCGCCGCCGCGCCGCAGGCCACGACGCCGATCGAGCCCGTGGCGGCCCCCTCGTTGTCGCAGGGCGTGCCTGCCGCGAGCCCGATGGCGGAGGCCGCGCCGCCGGCGGCGATGGCCACGGCGTCACTGGCCGAGACGGCGACATCGTCGCCGTCTTCGGCCGCGACAACCGATGCCGTGCCGGGCACCCCCAAGTCGCCGCTGCGGCTGGTCGTCGCCCCGTCGGGACGCTGCTGGGTGCAGGTCTCGGCCGATGGTCAGATGCGCCTCGCGCGTGAGGTGACCCCCGGCGAGCGCATCACGGTGGATGCCGCCGAACGCCTGCAGATCGTCGTCGGCGACGCGGGCAGCTTCGCGTACGAGTTGAACGAGCGCCCGGGGCGCCCGCTCGGTGCGGCGGGGCGCGTGGCGCGGGCCACGATCCTGCCGTCCACGATTCCGCAGTTCCAGACGCCGTAGCCGCGCGTGTACCTCGGCGTCTCGTCACCGGTCATCGATGTCTTCGTCAGCGCAGGCGTGCCGCGCGATGCGCGCCTGCTCGCCGCGCGTGGACTGGCGACGCCGGAGGGCTGCGACCGCCTGGCCCTGCTGGCGCTGATGACCACCGACGCGGATCCGGACGTCGCCGCACTGGCCCTCTCGACCATCGACGCCATCCCGCCGCAGGCCTTGACGGAGTTCTTCGCGCAGGCGGAGGCGCCCGCAGAGTTGCGGGCCTGGTACGAGGCCCGCAACGCGGCGCTGCGGCCAGAGTCCGTGGATGCCGTGGAACTGCCGGCCATCGCCCTCGAGCCACTGCCCGAGGACGAAGAGGCCGCGCACGTCCTGCTGACCGCCCTGCCGGTGCCGGACAAGATCAAGATCGCGACGCTCGGTCGGCGCGAGCAGCGATCGATCCTCGTGCGCGATCCCAATCGGATCGTCTCGACGGCGGTGTTGTCGAGCCCGAAGCTCACCGAGACCGAAGTCGAGAACTTCGCCCGGATGCAGAACGTGTCGGAGGAGGTCCTGCGCATCATCGGGACCAGCCGCACGTGGACCAAGACCTACGGCGTGGTCTCGGCCCTGGTGAAGAACCCGCGCACGCCGACGACCGTGTCGCTGACACTGCTGTTGCGGCTCGCGGAACGCGACATCAAGGGGCTGGCCGTCAACCGCAACGTGCCGGAGAGCGTGCGTCTCGCGGCACGCAAGCAGATGAACATCCTGCAGTCCCGCAAGTCCTGACGCGCTAGGGCTTCGGCGGGCGGGGGCCCGAACGCGCGCGGCCGACCGCGCGCGCCGGCGCCGACCCGGGCGGCTGGCTCTTGCCGCCACCCTTCCTCGGCCCGCCCCCCTCGGCGGCCCATTCGCGCCGCATCTCCGCGATGCCTTCCATGAAGACGGCGGCCTTCTCCCGCTCCTCCTCGACGGTGAGTTGCTTGAAGAGGTCGATCGCGCGCACGAAGTCGTCGCCGACAGTGGCCTTGGTGGCGCCGAAGTACAGCGCGCGCAGTTGCTCGAGCACGGTCATGCGGGACTCCGATGGCGTCGCAGCGCGGCGCGCAGCGCCGCGAGGGGCAGGCAGGTGAGGATGTCCGCGGGCGAGAGCCACGCGCGTCGCGCCGTGAAGGTGGCCCAGTGGAGGTGTTCGAAGCCGCCGACGCCGTGCGCGTCGCTCGACAGGACGATCTTCACCCCGCGATCCCGGGCCAGGCGTGCCTGCGCATCGGTGAGATCCCGGCGATGGGGCTGTCCGTTGATCTCGAGCGCGACGCCGAGGCGCGCGGCGCTGGCGATGACGGCTTCGACGTCGAGCCCGGTGGCCTCGCGGCGCAGCAGCATGCGGGCCGTCGGATGGCCGAGCACGTCGACGTACGGGCACTCGAGCGCGCGGAGCACGCGTTCGGTCATGCGCTCGGGTTCCTGCGTCAGGGCCGAGTGCACCGAGGCAACGACCAGGTCCAGCTGTGCGAGACAGTCGTCGGCGAGGTCCATGCGGCCGTCGGGCCGGATGTCGCACTCGATGCCGGCCAACAACGTGATGCCCTCGAGTTCGTCGTTCATCGCCCGGACCGCCGCGGCGTGCGCGAGTGCGCGGTGCTCGTCGAGCCCGTTGGCCATGGCGAGGGCCTGGCTGTGGTCGGTGATCGCCAGGTACGCCAGGCCCGCGTCGCGGGCGGCCAGCGCCATGGCGCGGATGGTGTCCTTGCCGTCGGTCGCCGTCGTGTGGCAGTGCAGGTCGCCGCGGAGATCGCTGCGCTCGACAAGCGTCGGCAGGCGGCCCTCCCGGGCGGCGTCGAACTCGCCGCGATGCTCGCGCAGTTCCGGCGCGAGCCACGGCAGGCCGAGGGCTTCGTAGATAGAGGCCTCGGTGTCACCAGCCACGCGCGTGTCATCGTCGAGGCGATAGAGGCCGTATTCGTTCAGCTTGAGCCCCAGTCGCACGGCGCGGTCGCGCAGCTCGATGTTGTGAGCCTTGCTGCCGGTGAAGTACTGCAGCGCCGCCCCGCGCGACTCGGCGGGCACGAGACGGAGATCGGCCTGCAACCCCTTGGTGAGCCGGACGCTGCTCTTGGTCGGCCCCTGTCCGAGCACGCGCTCGACGCGGCCGAACGACACGAAGTGATCCATGACCGCTGGCGGCGCGTTGGTGGCGAGGACGTCCAGGTCGCCGCAGGTCTCGGCGCCGCGACGCAGGCTGCCCACGAGGTCGAAGGTGGCCTCGGGGCACGCGGCCCGCAGGTGCGACAGCAGGGCGTGGGCCTGCTGCCAGACCTCGGACGCGAGGTACCGGCCGGCGAACACCTGGTGGTCCTCGATGGCCTTGCGCAGACTGGCTTCCTTGCCCGGCCCCATGCCCTTCACGCTGCGTACCGCGCCGGAGTCGAGCGCCTTGGTCAGATCCTCGATGGATCCGATGCCAAGGGTCTTGTAGAGCAGCGCGGCCGTCTTGGGGCCGACGCCCTGCAGGCGGAGCACATCGAGGAGGCCAGCCGGGAACTCGGCCGCGAGTTCGCGGTGGAAGGTCGAGCCGCCGGTGTCCACGAGTTCGGCGATGCGCGCGGCGATGTCCTTGCCGATGCCGGGCAGCGCGCGCACGTCGGCGGGCGACAGCGCGGCGACGCGCTCACCCGCATCGCGCACGACCTGTGCAGCGTTGCGGTAGGCGCGGACCTTGAAGGGGTTGTCCCCCCGGATCTCGAGCAGGTCGCCGATCTCGGCGAGGACGCGGGCGATGGCGACGTTTTCCACGGCAGGTCCGGGTGGGCTCGCGCCCGGCACGCAGGATGGTGGTCATTATAATGACCGCGCGACATGAGCACGCACGAACGTCGACGCCAGGTGGGCCAGTTGCTGTTCGCGGGGTTTCGCGGGCACGTCATTCCTGCGGAGCTGCGGGCGCTGGCGCGAGAGTTCGATCTCGGCGGCGTCGTGCTGTTTGCGAGGAACGTGGCCGAGCCGGCTCAGGTGGCCGATCTCGCCCGGGAAGCCGGGGAGCTGTCGCGATCGGCGCCGGTGTGGGTGGCCATCGACCAGGAAGGCGGCCGGGTGCAGCGCGTCAAGGCGCCGCTGACCGTCTGGCCGCCGCCGGCCACCCTGGGGCGCGCCGACGATCTCGACCTGACGCGGCGCTTCGGTCGCGCGCTCGCCCGTGAGTTGCGCGCGATGGGGATTACCTTCGACTTCGCACCGGTCCTCGACGTGCTCACCCGCGAGGACAACCCGGCGATCGGCGATCGCGCGTTCTCCAGCGATCCGGCCCAGGTGGCCGCCCATGGCCTGGCCTTCATCGACGCCGTGCACACCGAGGGACTGCCGGCCTGCGCCAAGCACTTTCCCGGGCACGGCGAAGCCGCGGTCGATTCCCACGAGGATCTGCCGGTCGTCGACCTGCCGCCCGACCGCCTCGAGCGCGTCGAGTGGGTGCCGTTCCGCGCCGCCATCGAGGGCGGGGTCGATGCGGTGATGTCCTGTCACCTGCTCGTGCCGAGTCTCGACGACCAGCGTCCCGCGACCCTGTCTCCGTCGATCATCACCGGGCGACTGCGTGGGCAGCTCGGTTTCGGTGGGCTGGTGCTGACCGACGATATGGACATGAAGGCCATCTCGTTGCGCTACGAGCCGGGTGAGGCCGCCGCGCTGGCCGTCGCGGCGGGCTGTGACGGCGTGCTGCAGTGCGGCGGCGATCCCGAGCGCGTCTTCGCCGCGCTCGAGGGCGTGGTGCGCGCCCTCGAAGACGGCACCATCAGCGCCGCGCGGTTCGATGACGCCCTCGGCAGGCACCTGGCGCTGAAGGGGCGCTATCTCTCCGAGGCGGCCCGCCGCGCCGCGCCGCCCGCGCCCTCCCTGCGCGAGGTGATCGGCTCGGCCGAGCATCAGCTGGTCGCCGAGCAGATGCGGCAGTTCACGTGACGGCGGTGCGTCCCTTCGCGCGGCCGCGTGCGCTGCACGCGGGCGACCGTGTCGCCTTGCTGTCGCTGGCCAGTCCGCCGCGCGCCGAGGACGTCGACGCCGGTGCCGATGAACTTCGCGCGCTCGGCTTCGAGCCCGTCATCGTGGCGGCACCGCCGGGCAGCAGCGCCCCATACGTGGCCGGCCCGGCCGCAGCCCGGGCCGCGCAGCTGCGAGGGGCCATCACCGACCCCCACATCGCGGCCATCATGGCCACGCGTGGCGGGTACGGCTCGGCGCAGCTGTTGCCGTATCTCGATCTCGACGAGATTCGCCAGGCGCGCCCGCTGCTCATCGGCTACAGCGACATCACGGCGCTCCTCGACCTCGTCACCGGACGATGTGGGGTGACCAGTATCCACGGACCGATGGCCGAAGGGCGACTCGCGCGCGGGCCGGCGTCGTACGATCGCGACACCTTCCTGCGGACGGTGTGCGAGCCGGTGGCCTTCGGCCGTGTCGCGACACCGACGGCGCGCGTCCTGCAGCCGGGCCGGGCGCGCGGGGTGCTGCGCGGCGGGACGCTGACCCAGATCGCGGCGTTGCTCGGCACGCCCTGGGCGTTCACGGCCACGGAACCGACGGTGCTGTTCCTCGACGAGGTCAACGAACGGCCGTATCGGCTCGACCGTCTGGTCTGGCAGCTGTGCGCTGCCGGCGTGCTCGACCGTGTCACGGGCGTCGTGGTGAACCAGTTACCCGGCTGCGATGAACCCGGGGGCAGCGTCACGGCCCTCGAGGCGGTGCGCGCGGCGCTGACGGCGTTCGCCGGGCCGGTCGTGACGGGCGTGCCGAGCGGGCACACCCTCGACGCGATGATCACGCTGCCCCTCGGTGTGCAGGTCACGCTGGAGGCGGCAACCGACGTGTCGCTCTCGATCGACGAGGCGGCTGTCGCCTGACGAGGTACTGCACGTGCACATTCACCTGATTGGCGTTGCCGGGACGGCCATGGCCACACTCGCGGCCATGCTCCAGCGCCGGGGCCACCGCGTGACGGGCTCCGATGCCGGCGTCTATCCGCCGATGAGCGACTTCCTGCGCGCCGAACACATCGAGGTCCACGACGGCTACGACGCCTCGCACGTCGACCCCGCCGCCGATCTCGTCGTCGTCGGTAACGCCATCTCGCGCGGCAATCCGGAACTCGAGGTCGTGCTGTCGCGGCGCCAGCGCTACTGCTCGTTGCCCGAGCGCATTCGCGACGAGTTCCTGTGGGAACGCCTGCCGATCGTCGTGTCGGGGACGCATGGCAAGACGACCACCACGAGCATGGTCGGCTGGGTGCTCACGCACGCCGGCCTCGACCCGTCGATGCTCGTCGGCGGCATCGCGGCCAACTTCGATGCGAGCTACCGTCTCGGCCAGGGGCGCGACTTCGTCATCGAGGGCGACGAGTACGACAGCGCCTTCTTCGACAAGACGGCCAAGTTCCTCAAGTACGTGCCCGAGACCGTCATCGTCAACAACGTCGAGTTCGATCACGCCGACATCTACCCCGACATGGCGGCCATCACGACGGCCTTCACGCGACTGCTGCGACTCGTTCCCGCCACGGGCCGCGTGCTGATCGGCGTGGACGACCCGGGGGCGGCCGCGCTCGTCCCGGCCGCGTTCGGGACGGTCGAGACGTTCGGGCTGTCGGACGGCGCCCTCTGGCACGGCCGCGATCTGCTGCCGGGTCCCGAGGGCACCTCCTTCGAGGTCGTGCACGCCGGCACGGCGCTCGGTCGCGCGGCCGTGCCGATGACCGGGCTCCACAACGTGCGCAACGCGCTGGCGGCCATCGCCGTCGCCAGCGCTCGCGGCGTGCCCTTCGCGACGATCGTCGACGGGCTGGCGGCCTTCGCCGGCGTCAAGCGGCGCATGGAGCTGCGGGGCACCGTCGGCGGGATCGCGGTGTACGACGACTTCGCCCATCACCCGACCGCCATCGCGGAGACGCTGCGGGGCGTGCGTCGTGCACACCCCGCCGCGCGCATCTGGGCGATCTTCGAGCCGCGCTCCGCGTCGAGTTGTCTGCGCGTCTTCCAGCAGGCCTTCACCGACGCCTTCGCCGATGCCGACCAAGTGGTGCTGGCGTCGGTGTTCCGGACGAACCTCCCCGAAGACCGACGGCTGTCCGTGCCGCAGCTCGTCCAGGACCTCGTCGGGCGGGGGCAGCACGCCAGACATATCGACGGGACGGCGGCCATCGTCGACGCCGTGGTGCGTGAGGCCCGGGACGGCGATCTGATCGTGGCGATGTCGAATGGCGGCTTCGACAACATCCACAGTCGTCTGCTCGAGGCGCTCCGGACCCGGACGACAGGATGACGCCGAACTGGCGGCTCGATTTCCTCGGCGACGCGGCAGTGGCCGTGCAGGTGTCCGCTGACTCACCGCTCGACGCGAACGCCTGCGTGCATCGCCTGGCGCGCGGTCTGCGCGCCGCCGCGGTGGCGGGCGTGCGTGACATCGTCCCCGGCATGCACGACCTGGTCGTGCACGTCGACCCCCTGCGCTGCGATCTCCGACAGGTCGAAGCCGCACTGCAGGGTGCCGGCGATGACGAGGCCGTGTGGTGGCGGTCGCCGATGGCGGACGACCTCCTGGAGATCCCGGTCGTGTATGGCGGCGAACACGGACCCGATCTGGACGATGTCGCTCGCGCCACCGGGCTGTCGCCCGATGAAGTCTGTCGGCGTCATGCGGCCACGGAGTACGTGGTCTGCTTCGTGGGTTTCCTGCCCGGGTTTCCCTATCTCGGTCTGCTGGATCCCTCGCTGCGCCTGCCGCGTCGGGCCTCGCCGCGCTCGCGCGTGACACCGGGGGCCGTGGCGATTGCCGGCGAGTACACCGGCATCTACCCGTGGGCGAGCCCCGGCGGCTGGCATCTGATTGGGCACACTGCCGTCACGCTGTTCGACCCGCAGGCGGAGCCTCCCGCTCGCGTCTCGCCGGGCAGGCGCGTCCGCTTCGTGGCGCGGGAGCCGTGACGCGATGCACCGCGACGCCGTCATCGTGGTCCGCGCCGGGCTGCACACCACGGTGCAGGATGGCGGGCGCTGGGGCTATCAGCATCTCGGGGTGCCGGTTGGTGGCGCGCTCGACACCGAGGCGTTGCGGCGTGCCAACGCGCTCGTCGGGAATGCGCCCGAGGAGGCCGGTCTCGAGTTCACGCTGGTGGGCGGCACGCTGCTCGCGGCCGTCCCGTTGCTTGTGGCCGTCACCGGCGCGCGGTTCGATGTGACGATCAACGGGGTGCCGGCGTCGCCCGACACGGCGCTGCGACTCGCCGCCGGCGACGAACTCACGCTCGGCACTCGACGAGTCGGCGCGCGCGCGTACGTCGGCGTGCGAGGGGGACTCGACGCACCAGTCGTCCTCGGTAGCCGCAGTGCCTGGCCGATGCTGCCGCGCCGTGGCGCGCTGCATGATGGCGCAGTGCTGGACGTCGGCGATCGCGCCATCGGGAGATCGGAAGAGCA
>NZ_JALHPM010000188.1:0-11780 GCF_022842525.1 Luteitalea sp. | reverse complement strand
CTGCGCCAGCCGCTCGGTGGTCGCCGGCTCGATGTTGCTGCCGGTGCGACCGGGCACGTTGTACAGCATGATCGGCAGGTTGGTGTTGGCGGCAATCGACGCGTAGTGCTGGAAGATGCCCTCCTGCGTCGGCTTGCTGTAGTACGGCGACACCGAGAGGATGCCGGTGGCGCCGGCATCGGCCGCCGCGTGGGCCCCCTCGATCACCTCCGCCGTGTTGTAGCCACCGGCACCCGCGAGCACGGGCACCACGCCCTTGACCTCGTCCACGACCAGCTCGATGACCAGCCGCTTCTCGGCCGGCGAGAGCGTCGGCGCCTCGCCCGTGGTGCCGACCGGCACGAGGAAATGCATGCCGGCCTCGACCTGCCGGCGGGCCAGGCGACGCACCGCCGCCTCGTCGACGCGGCCGTTCGCGGTGAAGGGCGTGACGAGGGCGGTGCCACAGCCGGTGAAGGGGCGTCGTGAGGTCATGGGGTCAAGGATACCGGGAGTCGGGAATCGGGAGTCGGGAACCGGGAACCGGGAACCGGGCAATTGGGGGTAGGGCCCGCTCTCCGAGCGGGCCGTCACCGTGCTTCAGGGCGACGGCACCATCCCCAGCACGTCGCGCATCGAGTACCACCCCGTGCGCCCGTGCACCCACCGCGCCGCGCGCAGGGCGCCGTGGGCGAAGGTCGCACGATCGCGGACGGTGTGGGTCAGGGTGACCGTCTCGGCCGGGCCATCGAATCCGGCGCTGTGGGTGCCGGGGATGTGCCCGGCGCGGGTCGACGACACATCGACGTGCCGGGTCAGCCCCGCCTCGCGCATCGCCTCGAGCAACAGCAGGGCCGTGCCCGACGGCGCATCGCGCTTCTTCGAGTGGTGAGCCTCATGCAGGAAGGTCTCGTAGTCGTCGAGCCCCTCGACGGCCGCGCTCACCACCCGCACAGCCGCCTCCAGCAGGTACGCCCCCACCGAGAAGTTCGAGGCGACGACGGCGCCGGCCCCGTGGCGGGCGATGAGCGCCCTCGCCTCGGGCTCGAACGCCGCCCACCCGGTGCTGCCGAGAACCAGCGTCGGTGCGATCGTGCACAGACGATCGAGGCTCGCCTGCAGCGCGTCTCCCGTCGCGAAGTCGATGACGACGTCGGCGCCGGCCTGGGCCGCCGCGTCCCACTCCTCGGCCGTGCTGCGGCTCGAGATCACCCCGACGACCTCCACGCCGTGGTCGGCGGCGTGCAGCCCGACCAGGCGGCCCATGCGGCCATGCCCGAACAGCACCGCACGCATCAGGCGCCGACTCCGGCCGGTTCGGCCTCGAGACAGAAGCGCTCGTGGACGCGCGCCATCGCCGCCTGCAGGTGCGCCTGCGGCAACACCACCGTGAGGTTCCGGCGGGCGCCGGCCTGCGAGACCATGCGCAGCGGGAATTCGTCGAGGGCGCCGAGCACGCGGGCGGCGAGCCCGGGCTCGAGCCGCAGGCGCTCGCCCACCGCGCACAGCAGCGCCATCTCGGTCTCGACACCGACCTCGGCGAACGCCGACAGATCGCGCACGATGTCGTCGATGGCCCGCCGATCCTCGATGGTGATCGAGACGCTGACCTCCGACGTCGTGATGACGTCCACGGAGGTCCGGTAGCGCTCGAACACCTCGAACACGCGACGCATGAACCCGTAGGCCGCCAGCATCATCGTCGAGCGGATGTCGATGACGGTGATGTCGCGCTTGCAGGCGAGGCCCGTCAGCGGCGCCTCGGGAAGCGGCGGCGCGGCGGTGATCGTCGTGCCGGGCACCTCGGGGCGATGCGAGTTGAGAATCTTGACCGGGATGCCGTCGGCCACCGCCGGGGCGATGGTGCTCGGGTGCAGGACCTTGGCCCCGAAGTAGGCCAGTTCGGACGCCTCGGCGAACGACAGCGACGGCAGCGGGCGGGCGCCGTGCACCACGCGCGGGTCGGCCGTGAGCATGCCGTCGACGTCGGTCCAGATCTGGATCTCCGCGGCGCGCAGGCCAGCACCGAACAACGAGGCCGAGTAGTCGGATCCGCCGCGCCCGAGCGTGGTCGTGACGCCACTCGCGGTGGCGCCGATGAAGCCGCCGAGTACGACCACCGTGCCGGCCGTGACCAGCGGACGGACCCGTTCGTGCAGCCGCGCTGCCGTCGACGCCAGGTCGGGCTGCGCCAGCCCGTGATCGGCACTCGTGACGAGCACCTCACGCGCATCCACGCAGCGCGCCGGGGTGCCGAGTGCCGTCAGGGCGGCCGCGACGAGGTGTGAACTCGCCAGTTCCCCCATCGCGACGACCGCGTCGCGTGACCGCGGCGACACCTCGCGCAGGACGGCCATCGCGTGCAGCAGGGCGGCCGTCTCGCGCCACTGTCGCTCGAGCAGGTCGATGACCTCGTCGCGCTCCACACTGGGACCGAGCAGGGCCTCGGCCGCGACGCGATGCCGATCGCGCATCACGGTGACCTTCTGCGAGGCCAGGTCCGCATCGCCGCGCTCGACCGCCGCCACGGCGTCGAGCAGTTGATCCGTGATCCCCGACATGGCGGAGACCACCACCACGGGCACGCCGCTGATGCCCTGCTCGCGCGTGACGATGCGCGCGAGGCGCCGGATGGCGTCAGGGTCCTTGACCGAGGTGCCGCCGAATTTCATCACGACCATGGCCATCACCTCAGAGCAGGCCTTGCGCCTGCATCAGCTCGGCGTTCAGCAGCGCGGCGCCGGCCGCGCCACGGACGGTGTTGTGCCCGAGCGCGACGAACTTGTGCTGCAGCACCGGGCAGGGACGCAGACGGCCGAGGAACACCGCCATGCCGTTGTCGCGCTCGACGTCGAGTCGTGGCTGGGGACGATTCTCGGCCTCGAGATAGACGAGCGGACGGGCCGGCGCGAACGGCAGGCCGAGGTCCTGGGGCAGGCCGCGGAAGGCGTCGAACGCGGCGCGGATGTCGGCCGCGTCGACCGTGCGGTCGAAGTCCACCGAGATCATCTCCGAGTGGCCGTCGATGACCGGCACGCGGGTGGTGTGCGCGCTGACGATCACCGGGTGGGGCTCGACGTGATCGGCGGCGAGACGACCGAGGATCTTCTGCGGCTCGATCTCGAGCTTCTCCTCTTCGCCGCCGATGAACGGCACGATGTTGCCCAGGATGTCGAGCGAGGGCACGCCGGGGTACCCCGCGCCGGAGACGGCCTGCAGCGTCACGACGTTGCACTTCGTCAGCCCGAAGGCCCGCAACGGCGCCAGCGCCATGGCAAGGAACATCGTCGAGCAGTTCGAGTTGGTGACGATGCCGCCTTTCCAGCCGTAGGCGGCGTGCTGCTGCTGGAGCAGTTGCAGGTGATCCGGGTTGATCTCGGGGATGAGCAGCGGCACCAGCGGATCCATCCGGTGGTTGCGCGCGTTGCTCACCACCAGGTGTCCGGCTTCGGCGAAGGCCCGCTCGAGGTCGCCGGCGACATTGGCGTCGAGGGCGGAGAACACCAGCTTCGGGCCGACCCCGGGCACGGGGGTCTGCACGACGCGCGCCGCTGCGGCCTCGGGCATCGGCGTCGACAACTTCCAGTTCGCCGCGTCCGCATACGTGCGGCCCGCGGAACGCTCGCTGCCCGCGAGCCAGGTGGCATCGAACCAGGGGTGGTTGGCGAGCAACCGCACGAACTGCTGGCCCACCGTGCCGGTGGCGCCGAGCACGCCCACTTCTACTCGAGACGACATCGAATCCTCGTTTCGTCCGCCCTGCACGACAAAACCCGCCTGCGCGGGTCGCGCGGCGGGTTTCTTGTGGTGCACGTACGCTGGTGAAGAGTGAGCTGTTGTGCTCAGGACGCGTACACGAACCACCCGCGCGCGGAGTCGAGCTCCCGCTTTCGAGTGGTCACGGTAATGATGATGGTGCTGCGCGTCACGGCCAACAGAGTAGACCCCCGCCGAGGTGTCTGGCAAGAGTGGGCGCGTGTCATACTCCGCACATGTGGCGCAGCGCGCCCTCGGATCCCGCCTCCTTCGACTGCGTCGTGGAGATCTCGGCCCCGCCCGAGACGGTCTTCGAGGCCTTCTTCACCCGTGACGTGCTGCAGGCCTGGTGGGAGGCCGCGACGTCCATCACCACGCCGCGTCCCCTCGGCGTCTACGCGGTGGAATGGCCGAGGTCGACCATGGAGGACCCGCTGCTGGGCCCCCTGGGCGGCGCGTTCTACGGCCTGGTCATCGACGTCCGGCCTGGCCGCGAGTTCTTCCTGGCCGACGCGTACTGGATGCCCCCCGAGGGCGACCCGATCGGCCCGATGGCCCTGCAGGTCACCTGTGACCCCACGCCCACCGGCACGCGCCTGCGCTTCCAGCAGAGCGGTTGCGACGACAGCCCCCGGTGGCGGCGGTTCTACCGCGTCCTCGGTGCCCAATGGGTCGAGGCTCTCGGCCGCCTGAAGACGCAGCTGGAGTCCGCGTCGACCTGAAGGTCGACGCCTACGCCTTCACGTTCGATACACGTAGCCGTCGACCTTCAGGTCGACGGTCGGCGTCAGGGCGTCGATCAGCCGACGCGGCGGATGCGCAGGAAGTTGGCGTCGATGCGCGTCAGGTCGGCGTTGACGCTGACGAAGACGATCGGCTCGCCCGCGCGCAGCACGCCCTGCTCCACGAGGTGACGCTCGACCTCGATGCCGTTGTGGTTGTCGATCAGCGCCGTGTCGATGGCGATGGGCTCGATGCCGCGATGCAGCATCAGGCGGCGCGCCACCCGCTCGTCCGACGTCACGGCGTAGATCGGCATCGACGGGCGCAGCGCCGACAGCACGCGCGCCGTCTTGCCCTCGCGGGTCACGGCGACGATGGCCTCGGCGTTGCCCGCATGGGCGAGCGTCACCGCCGCCTCGCACAGCGCGCGATTGTGCGGCACGCCCAGCACGCCGGCATTGAAGGTGGCCCGCGGCCGCGGGTTCAGACTCTCGGCGTCACGGATGACGGCATCGAGCAGCTTGACCGCCGCCACCGGATACTGCCCGCTCGCGGTCTCGCCGGACAGCATCACGGCATCGACCGAGTCGTCGGCGGCGTTGGCGGCGTCGCTGACCTCGGCACGGGTCGGCCGCGGGTTGGTGCGCATCGACTCCAGCACCTGGGTGGCGACGATCACCGGGATGCCGGCGCGCTGCGCCAGCTGGGTGATCACCTTCTGGGCGCGGGGCACGCTGTGCAGCGGCACCTCGTTGCCGAGATCACCGCGCGCCACCATCACGCCGTCGCAGGCACCGAGCAGCGACTCGAGGTTGACCACCGCCTGCGGACGCTCGATCTTGGCGATGAGGCTCGTCGACTCGGCGCCAGCCGCACGCAGCGCGGCGCGCGTCCGATGCAGGTCGTCGACCGTCTGCACGAAGCTGAGCGCCACCATGTCGACGCCGATCGAGGCCCCGAACTGGAGGTCGACGATGTCCTTGTCGGTGAGAGCCGAGGCCGGCAGCTCGACGTCGGGCGCGTTGATGCCCTTGTGCTGGGCCAGTGTCCCGCCGACCAGCACGGTCGTCTCGATGGTCGTCCCATCGGTGCCCTCGACGCGCAGTTCCAGGGCACCGTCATCCAGCAGCAGGCGCATGCCGGGGCCGACGGACTTCGCCAGGCCGGCAAACGTCGTGTAGACGTGCCCCTCGACCCCTTCTTCGTCGCCCGTCGTGATGCGCAGACGGGAGCCGGCCGGCAGCGGGATGGGCACGCCGCCGACCAGGCGGCCGGTGCGAATCTTGGGCCCGCTCAAGTCCTGCAGGATCGCCACCTGGCGGCACGCGGCGGCGGCCGCGTCGCGCACCAGCCGCAGCGATTCGGCGTGTTGCTCGTGGCTGCCGTGCGAGAAATTCAGGCGGAAGATGTCGACCCCGGCAGCGATCAGGGCAGGAACGCCCTCGGGCGTGGCGCTCGACGGACCGAGCGTGGCGATGATGCGGGTCTGGCGCATAGGGCGAAGGGGACCTCAAGGGGAGTCTACCTTCATGCGATGCTGTCCACACATGCCGCTTCGTGACACCGCCCGTGACCTGCGCGCCGGCACCGTGCGCGCCCGTGACCTGGTCGAGGAGGCGATCGCCTGCATCGACCGCTGGCAGCCGGCCACCAACGCCTTCATCGAGGTCGACGTCGCCGAGGCCCGCTACATGGCCGATGTCGCCGACAACGAACGGCGCCGGGGCATCGACCGGGGCCTGCTGCACGGCGTGCCGGTGTCGCTCAAGGACCTGCTCGACCAACAGGGCCATGTCACCACCGCCGGATCACGGTCGATGACGACCGTGGCCGCCGCCGACGCGCCGGCCGTCGCCCACCTGCGGGCCCACGGCGCGGTGTTCCTCGGCCGCACCAACATGCACGAGTTCGCGATGGGCACGACCAGCGAGGACTCCGGCTTCGGCCCGGTCCGCCATCACCGCGATCCCGGACATTCGGCGGGTGGGTCCAGCGGCGGGTCGGCGGTGGCCGTGGCCACGGGCATGAGCCATGTGTCGATTGGCTCCGACACGGGCGGCTCGGTGCGCATCCCCTCGGCCGCCTGCGGCCTGGTCGGACTCAAGCCGGCCTGGGGCGAGGTGTCACTGACCGGCGTCGTGCCGCTCAGCCCCACCGTGGACTGCGTCGGGCCGCTCGCGCGAGGCGTGGAAGACGCCTGGTATACGCTGCAGGCCCTGCGCAGCGACAGCGCCCTGCCGCCCTGCCCTGCCGCGCGTCCGGTGCGTGGGCTGCGCATCGGCGTGCTGCGTGACTTCGGCTGGCGGGCCGTGATGCCCGAGATTGGCTCGGGCGTCGCCGACCAACTCGACGCCCTCGCGGCTGCTGGGGCCACCCTGCAGGACATGCCGCTGGTCACCGCCCCGCTCGTCATCCCGGCGTACGGCACCCTCGTGATCCGCGAGGCCCTCGACTTTCACGCGCCTCGCCTGTCGGCGCACGCCGATCGCTACACGCCGGCCGTCCGCGGACGCCTGCAGACCGCCGCGCGCCCCTCCGACGACGACTACGCCCGCGCGCACGAGGCCCGCGTGTCGATCGAGGCCGATGTCGCCGGGTTGCTCACAGCGGTCGACGTCCTGGCGCTGCCCGGGCTCGCCATCACGCCGCCGCCGCTCGGGCAGACCCATGTGATGTGGCCGCACGGCGAGGAACTCACGCGGATGGCCATGCTCCGCCTCACCCAGCCCTTCAACCTCTCGCGGCATCCGGCCATCGTCCTGCCCGTCGGCACGACTGCCGAGGGCTGGTCGATCAGCCTGCAGCTGGTGGGGCGCGACACGCCCTCGCTGGTGGCGGTGGCGCTGGGCATCGAAGCGGCGCTGGGGGGCGCGACGTTCGGGTGATGCTAGTCTGGTCGGATGTTCCGCTGGGCCTTCCATCGCTGGGAGGAAGCCATTCACAACCGCAGCACCGACCGGCTGGTCCGGGAGTTCGACTGGGGCCTCGAGTGGCTCCACGACCTGCCGCACACGCCGGATGCGCCTGACACCGACCACCCGGTCGCGTCGCCAGCGGCCACCCTGCAGGCCTACGCGGCCTGGGCCGTCGATCACAGCGACCAGTTCTTCGCAAGCACCGACGCCCCCGGCTACGACCTCGATCGGCACGGACACCTGCGGTTCCCGAGCGAGATCGTCACGCCGCACGCCGAGAACAACATCGTGCATGCGCGGCTCTATCGCGCCCGGGAAGACCGCGGCCGCGCCGTGGTCGTGCTCCCCCAGTGGAACTCGGATGCCGACGGCCATGTGGGCCTCTGCAAGCTCTTCAACCGGGTCGGCCTGACGGCGCTGCGGCTCAGCAAGCCCTACCACGACTGGCGCAAGCCTCCCGAGCTGCTGCGCGCCGACTACATCGTGAGCAGCAACGTCGGGCGGACGCTGCAGGTGTGCCGGCAGGCGGTGCTCGACGCGCGCCGGGCCGTAGGATTCCTGCACGCCCAGGGGTACTCGTCGATCGGCATCTGCGGCACGAGCCTCGGGTCGTGCCTCTCGATGCTGACGGCCGCCCACGAGCCGCGGATCAAGGCGGCGGCGCTGAACCACATCTCGCCCTACTTCGCCGATGTCGTGTGGGAAGGGCTCTCGACGCGTCACGTGCGCCAGGGCCTGGACGGGCACGTGGACGTGGACACGCTGCGGCGCATCTGGGCGCCGATCAGCCCGCAGCCGTACCTCGACCGCGTCCGTCACCTGCGAACCCTGCTCGTGTACGCGCAGTACGACCTGACGTTCCCCCTGCGGCTGTCGAAGTCGTTCGTGCAGGAGTTTCGTGATCGCGGCATCCCGCACCAGCTCGCCGTGCTGCCGTGCGGCCACTACAGCACCGGCAAGGCGCCCTTCAAGTTCCTCGACGGCTACTGGCTGACGAAGTTCCTGGCCCGCGCGTTGTAGGGAGGGCCGTCGTGACCGTCGACCTGAAGGTCGACGGCTACAGGTAGTCGAGCAGGCCGCGCACCGCGTTCGCCAGCACGCCGGCCAGGGCCGTCATCAGCGGAGACACGTCGCCCCGGGCCACGGCGTCGGCCACCGTCACCGGTTCGGTGAGCAGCAGCCACAGCGTGGCGACAGCGAGCGTCGTCGCAATGGCGAGCACGACGCCCGCGAGGCTGAGCGTGGTCCTCGCGAGACTCATCGGGGCAATCCTTCCACGACGAGGGGTGAGACGAAGCCCGGCCGGGCCGGGTTCATTCCGTATCCGTCATGGTACCGCCATCCGCGGGCGGGGCGGGGGTCAGACGCCAGCCAGCACGTCGTCCGCCAGTCGATGCTCGGGGGCGCCGAGGCCGACCGCCCCGAGGCCCTTCAGCGACGAGGCGGGCTCACCGACGATGACGGCCTGCATCGCGTCGCCCGTCAGCCAGCGTTGCGCCAGCGCGGTGACGTCGTCGGCCGTCACGGCCGAGACGCGCTCCGAGAAGCGGTCGAAGGTGTCGGCCGGCAGCTCGTACAACGCCAGCTGGGCCGCGGCGCGCGAGACCTGTTCGACGGTTTCGAAGCCGCGCGCATAGCCGCGCGTCAGGGCATCCCGCGCGCTCGACAGTTCCTCGTCCGTGACCGGACGGCTGCTGCCGAGGGCATCGAGTTCCACCAGGACGTCGTGCAGCGATTCGGCCGTGGCATCGGACTGGATGCTGGCCTGGACCGAGAACGGCCCCGCCTGACGCAGGAACTGGAACGAGGATCGCGCGCCGTAGGTGACGCCCTTCTCCTCGCGCAGCTTCATGTTGATGCGGCTGACGAACGCACCGCCGAGCAGCATGTTGGTGACGACGGCGGTGTGGTACTCGGGCGTGCGCCGTGGCAGCGCCACGCGCCCGAGCCGCAACTCCGACTGCGCGGCGCCCTCGCGGGGCACGAACAGCAGCCGGCTGCCCTCCGTGGACGACGGGATCGACGGATCGGCATGGGCGACACGCGTCTCGTCCGAGAGATGCCGGCGCACGAGGCGCACGGCCTCGCCGTGCGAGATGTCGCCGACGATGACCAGGGTGGCCGGCGTGGTCGCGAGACGCTGATGGAAGCCGCGCACCTCGTCCACCGTGAAGCGCTGCAGCGACGCCTCCGTGCCGATGCCGGCGCGCCCGTAGGGATGGACACCGTACAGGCGCCGCATGAACAGCAGGTCGGCCAGGGCGGACGCCGAGTGACGCAGCTGGCGCAGGCGGTTCAACCGCAGGCCCTGCACCCGCGCCATGTCGGAGGCATCGAGTCGCGGACGCTCCGCCATGTCCATGAACAGCTCGATGGCGCGCTCGCGGTGGGCCGAGAGCGCCAACATCGACAGGACGGTGGCGTCGTGGCCGATGTCGGTGTCGAGTTGCCCGCCGATGCCGGCCAGCGCTTCGTGCAACTCCGTCATCGTCAGCGACGCGGTGCCCTCGTCGAGCAGATCGGCCGTGAGGGCCGCCAGGCCAGGCGCGGCATCGGTGTCGGCCGACGTCCCCGCGTGCCACAGCCACAGCAACGACACGAGCGGCAGTTCGTTGCGCTCGACGGTCACCAGGCGCACGCCGGGCGCGAGCTGACTTTCGGCGAGATCGGGAAACCGGATGCCCGGAGGGGGGTCGGGGATGGGCAGCGTGCGGCGGTCGACGCTCATGCCACCACCGCCGGGGTCGCATCCGACAGGCCGAGGGCGAGTTGCCCGGTCGGCACCACGCCGAGCGCGACGAAGGGCTTGGACAACCACGTCGCGGCGGCCTGTTGCAGGGCGGCGGGCGTGGCGCGACCGTAACGCGCGAGATCGTCGGCCACGAAGCCGGGGTCGTCCCGATAGATGTTGTAGGCGTTCAGCTGGTCGGACTTTCCGGAGAAGCCGCCGATGGTCTGCAGGCGGTAGATGAAGTGCGCCTCGGCCTGCACCTGGCTGCGACGCAGTTCGTCCTCCCCCACCGGTGTCTGCCGGATCTCGGCAAGGCTGGCGTGGATGGCCTCGGCGAGACGATCGAGCGTGACGCCGGGCGCGGCGGTGGCCACGACCTGGAACATGCCGCAGAGCTCGCGCGACGACTGCACCGCGGTCACCTCGGTCGCGATCTGCTGCTCGACGACGAGGGCGCGGTAGAGGCGACTGGTCTTGCCGCCGCCGAGGACGTCTGCGAGCAGATCGAGTTCGGCGTCGCCGTGATCGAACAGCGCCGGCGAGTGCCAGGCCAGGTAGACGCGCGGGAGTTCGACGCGATCTTCGAGGCTCAGGCGCACGTGACCGGCGAGCGTCGGCACGCCGGACGGCACCGGCGGGATGTCCGGACCCGGGGCGATGTCGCCGAAGTACTGCTCGGCCAGGGCGAAGGCGCGATCCGCGGTGATGGCGCCGGCGAGCACCAGCGACGCGTTGCGGGGATGGTAGTAGGTCCGGAAGAAGCCGTGCACGTCGTCGAGGGACGCGTCGCGCAGGTCGTCCGGGTAGCCAATCGTCGGCCAGCTGTACGGATGGTCGTGGTCGTAGAGGGCGTCGGCCACGGCGATGCCCGCCAGGCCGTACGGGCGATTCTCGTAGTTCTGCCGACGCTCGTTCAGCACGACATCGCGCTGGTTGTCGAACTTGGCCTGCGTCAGCGCCGGCAGCAGGTGTCCCATCCGATCGGACTCGAGCCACAGGGCGAGATCGAGCGCCCCGGTGGGCACGACTTCCCAGTAGTTGGTGCGATCGGCACTCGTCGATCCGTTGAGCGAGGCACCGGCGCGCTGCAGCGGCGCGAAGAACCCCTGATCGTGGTGGGCCGATCCCTCGAACATCAGGTGCTCGAACAGGTGCGCGAACCCCGTGCGGCCGCGCCGCTCGTTCTTGGAGCCGACGTGATACCAGACGTTGACGGCCACGATCGGCAGATCGTGGTCCTCGTGGACGATCACGTCGAGGCCATTGGCCAGCGTGCGGCGCGTGAAGGGAATGTGCATCTAGAGCTTGCGGGTGCTGCTGCCGCAGGTGGACATGGCCTTGCCGTAGTAGGGATTGGCGATGGCGCCATCGGCCTGCACCCACGACTTGTTGACCATCGGACAGAACGCGATGATCTTGCCGGCGACCGGCTGCTTCGTCTTGTCGGCGTAGGCGATGAGCGCGGCGCTGAGATCGCCGAAGGCGGCGCGTGCGGCCTCCATCGTCGTCGCGCCGGCCGTCTTCGCGGCGGCACCAGCCAGGCTCGCCCCGTCGGCGCCGAGCGCGCCGGCACTCTTCTGCAGCTGCGCGGCAGCCGCGGCCACCGGGCCGAGGTCGTCGTTCACCAGGGCCGTCTGGATCGCCAGGTACGGCCCGACCACGTCCGCGACGAAGTC